>CAYOHN010000233.1:0-6009 GCA_964403735.1 uncultured Spirochaetales bacterium
CGTGCCGCAGCACCTTGCCGAGCGGCACCTCGGCCAGCCGGATGTGTCCGTGCTCGTCGTGCGGCACGTCCTTCAGCAGCTCGAGATCGGCGGGATCGAGGCGCTCGGCAATCCCCTCGGCGATCACCGCCACACCGTCGCGCCGCCCGCGCGCGAGCCGCTTCACCACCGCGCCCTCGAGCGTGCGCACGACGTCCTCGAGCCGGATCGGACCGTCCGGGAACTCCTCCGGGATCAGCGTGATCGGCGCACCCGCCGCCTTGCCGGTGCCGAGCGCCAGCGAGCCGGACTTGCGTCCCATCAGCACGACGAAGAACCAGCGGCTGGTGGTCCGGCAGTCCGCGAGCAGATTCTCGACCAGCGTCGCCGCCAGCTCGCGCGCCGTCTCGTAACCGAACGTCGGAATCCCATCCGGGAGCGGCAGATCGTTGTCGATCGTCTTCGGCACGTGGGCGACGCGGATCTTGCCAGCGGCTTCCTCCGCCACGCGTCGAGCCGAGAACGCCGTGTCGTCGCCGCCGATCGTGATCAAGTGATCCACGCCGAGCGCCTCGAGGGTCTTCACGACGTGGGCGAGCGACTCGGGTTTCTTGGTCGGGTTCGCGCGCGACGTCCGGAGGATCGATCCGCCCTGCAGGTGGATCTCGGCCACGTCGTCGCGGGTCAGCTCCCGGACCTGCGAGGCGTCTCCCGCCATCAGCCACTGGAAGCCGTCGAGGCAGCCGAGTACGCGGGCGCCGCGTCCGAGCGCGACGCTGGCCGCCGCACCGATCACGCCGTTGATCCCCGGAGCCGGTCCCCCTCCCACCAGGATCCCGAACGTCGCCATCGCCGTGCCTCCCTGCGTACGCGAGAGACGGTAGGATGGCGGAGCACGCCTCTCCCATCCAGCCCCGATGTGCAATTCCACGGTGACGATCCTCGGCGCCTTGCCGCCGATTGTCGTCACTCGGGATCCCGCGCGAGCGACAGTCCGCTGCGCGACGTCGGCGAGGAATCCGCCGGAGCCGGGCGCGGCTGCGCACCCGGCCTGCACACCCGCGCGCCGGAAACGCCGCGTCGGCACGAGCCTTGCGATGACGAGGGGGCGGAGGCCTGAACCATGCGGTTTCTCACGACGACATTGACGGCGTTGGCCCTCGCCATCGGCACGCCGGCGATCAGCTCTGCCACCCCCATCGCTCCGGGTGCGTTCGGTCCGCTCGCAACCATCGAGAGCTTCGAAGGGCTCGCTCCCGGCGCGAATCTCTCGCTCGGACTCGGGCAGAGCCTGCTCGAGCCCGGCACGGTGTCGGCCTTCGACTTCGGAAGCGGCGTGCGGCTCACGAGCCCGGTCCCCAATCCGGGGTTCGCGAACGGCGGCGCCTTCGTCCACGACTTCGCGCTCGGCAGCGACGTGCAGAACAACTGGGGCGCGGGCCGGGTCGTCAACAGTGCCGCCAGTGTGCCGTTCAGCAGCGCCTACCTCGGCGCGTTCGCGCCCGGCGCCGGGTCCGTGTCGATCGCGTTCGAGTTCGACACGCTGCAACAGCGCGTCGGCGCCTTCGTGAGCGGCGTCACCGGCAGCAATGTCCGGCTCGACGTCTACGACGATGGCGGTTCGCTGCTCGAATCGCTGACCCTCGGCACGGTGGCCCTGGATCTCTGGCCCGCGAACTTCCTCGGCTTCGAGCAGCTCGTCGGCATCCGCACGGCAGTGTTCACCGGCCAGGACTTCGGCATCGACGCCCTGACCTTCGAGCCGGGTCCAGTGGTGGTGCCGGAGCCGGACACGCTGTCTGCGCTGGTGCTGGGTCTGTTCGGTCTGATGGGGATCGCCATGGTCGGAAGCCGGCCGCGCACCTCCGCGGTGAACTCCGCCGCGCTCGCGCAGGCGACCGCGCCTCCCGAGCCGCTGCAGTCCTGATTCCGCCAGGAGCCCTTCGGGGCAGACTCGCCGCGCGGCCTGCCCCTCCCGGGCCGCGCGGCGATCGTGGTTCAGCGCCGGAAGCGGCCGCCGAGCAGCGCGGACTTGAAGCTGGCGACGGCGCCGCGCGAGCCGAGCGGAGGACGGCGCGAGCCGCCGGGCAGCATCTGCTGCCCGGGCCCGAGTCCGAGGTCGGACGCAACTTCCTCGGCGAGTTCGCGCAGCTCGCGGTGGACGGCGGTCCCGCGTGCGACGTGCAAAATCGATAGCGGGTGGCCGGTCTCCGAGTTCAGCGCCTCGACGCGCGGGCTGCGCGAGATCGACGCGTCGTAGAGCGGCCAGCCGCGACGCCGGACCTCGTCGCGCAGCAGCACCGCCAGCTCCTCGCCCGTGGACTCGACGTGCGTGCGGCGATCGACCAGCGTCAGCACGACGCGCCCGCGATCCGGGTATCCGGCTCGCTGCAGGATCGCGAACCCCTTGCCGGCCTCCTCGAGCGACGCCCAGTCCGACACCGGCATCAGCACGCGATCGGCCGCATAGAGCGCGTTGCGGGTCAGGCTCTCGAGATCGCTCTTGGTGTCGACGATCACCAGACCGGGCCACTCGGTGCGCTCGAGAATCCGGCGCAGCGTCAGCGGATCCTCGGCGCGCGCCTTCAGCAGGGCCGTGTCCGGTGCCGAGCGCACGTAGTGCACGCCGTACTGCCCCAGGTGGATCACGCGCTCGAGACTGCGTTCGGCCCAGCCGTGCTTGACGTTGCCGTCGCCGGGCGGCTGCGCCTCCAACGCGAACATCCGCTCGATGATGCCCTGATCGTCGAGCGAGAAGATCAGGATCGGGAGTTCCTCGTGGAGAGCGCGCAGGTAGATGGCCAGATTGGTCGCGAGCGTCGTCTTCCCGACTCCGCCTTTGTTGGACGAGACGGCGAGCACGCGACCATTGGGCTCGGATCCGGAGCTGGGGGGCGACACGACGCGGAGATTGTATCGGCCGCGGCCGGAGCGCGCCGGTCGTGCCGGAAGCGGCCTCCCTTTGGGGTCTCGAGAGGCCGCGCGGCAAGCTCGTGCCATCGACTGGAGGCAAGCTAGCATCCGCCGCGTGCACGCCGTCGGCGTCATTCCCGCTCGCTTCGCGGCGTCCCGCTTCCCGGGCAAGCCGCTCGCGCCGATCGCGGGGCGCGCGCTCGTGCAGCGCGTGTGGGACGGCGTGTGCACGGCCAAGCGGCTCGAACGCATCGTCATCGCCACGGACGACGAGCGCATCGCGGACGCGTGCCGCAGCTTCGGCGCCGAAGTCGCGATGACCTCCCCGAACCACCCGACCGGCACCGATCGCATCGCCGAGGCGACCGCCGGTGTGGACGCGGACATCGTCGTCAACATCCAGGGCGACGAGCCGCTGATCGGGCGCTTCGTGATCGACGCCGTCGTCGCGGCGCTCGAAGAGGATCCCGAAGCGGCGATGGCGACGATCGCGCACGCGGCCGAGCCTGCCGACGTCGACGATCCGAACCGAGTGAAGCTGGTACTCGATGCCCGCGGCCGCGCGCTCTACTTCTCGCGCAGCCGGATCCCGTACCCGCGCCAGCCGGGCGCGCGCGCGCTCCAGCACGTCGGGATCTACGCCTATCGGCGCAAGTTCCTGCTCGATTTCGTGCGCCTGCCGCAGACGGAGCTCGAGTGCAGCGAGCAGCTCGAGCAGCTGCGCGCGCTCGAGCACGGCCATGCGATCCGCGTCGCCGTCATCGATGGCTGGCGCAGCGTGCCGGTGGACGTGCCGGCGGACGTCGCGCTCGTGGAGGCGGCGCTGCGCAAGGCCCGGCGATGCTGACGGCGATCGCGCTCGGCTTCGCGCTCGGGTTGCGCCACGCGGCGGACCCGGACCACGTAGCGGCCATCGCGGCGCTGCTCGGACGGCAGCATCCGGCGGGCTCGACCGGCCGCAGCGCGCAAACCGCGGCGTGGATCGGCGCGAGCTGGGGGCTGGGACACAGTCTGGTGATCCTCGCGGTAGGCGGCGTCTTCGTCGCGCTGCACATCTCGGTCGTCCCCGGCTGGGCGCTCGGCGCCGAAGCCGCCGTGGCGGTGATTCTCGTCGTGCTCGGTCTTTCGAATCTGCGTGCGCTGTGGCGGGGTCCGCGCGGCGCGCACCCGCACCGACACGCTGCGACGACACGCACGTATAGTGCCATCACGATGCGTTCCGTCGGCATCGGCATGGCGCACGGTCTCGCCGGCAGCGCTGCAGTGGCGCTGCTCGCGCTCGCGGCGATGCCGAGTTCGAGCGCCGCGCTGGTCTACCTGCTGGTGTTCGGGCTCGGCACGATCGGCGGCATGGTGGCGATGTCGCTCGGCCTCGGAGTGCCGGCGGCGCTCGCGAGCGGCCGGCCGGGCCTGCTGCCGTGGGTGCTCGGCGGCAGCGGCGCCGTCTCCGTCGCCGTCGGGCTGCTGCTGCTGGTCGAGGTCGGCGTCGCGACGCGGCTGCTGTGATCGCCTCGCGATGACGAGCGGCGCGCGATGACGAGCGACGCGGGTTCGCGGTGAAGCGCCTGCTGCTGCTCTTCCTGCTCTCCGGACTCGGCGCCGTCGCGATCGAGACGATCTGGATGCGCTGGCTGCGACTGCTGCTCGGCGCGACGGCGCCGGCCGCATCGACGACGCTGGTGGCGTTCTTCGCCGGGCATGCGCTCGGCGCCGCGTGGGCCGCGCGGCGGGCTGCGCATTGGCGGCGACCGCTCGTCACGTACGGCCGGCTCGAACTCGCCGCGGCGGCGGCGGCCGCCGCGGTGCCGCTGCTGCTCGGACTCGGGGAGGCCGCGCTCGCCCCGGTCTACGACACGCTGCGGAAGACGCCCGCCGCACTGACCGCGGCGCGCTTCGCGCTGGCGCTCGCCGCCACGCTGCCGGCCGCGTTCTGTTTCGGCGCCACGTTCCCGGCGATCGGCGCGGCGGCGGCGCCGGCGCTCGCGCGGCTCGGGCCGCGCGGGGCGGCGCTCTACGCCGTCAACACGCTGGGCGCCGCGGCCGGCACCGCCGCAGCCGCGTTCTGGCTCCCGGGTGTCGTCGGCGTGCTGGCGACGTATGGGCTGGCGATCGCGGTGCTCGTCGTGGCCGGCACCGGGGCGCTGGCGATCGCGCGGCGTGCCGGCGGCGTGACGGACGACGCAACGGCGACCGCGACGAAGCCGCCCCGGACCGATGCGCGGCGCGCCGCAGCGAAGCGCCCTGCGAATCGTCGCTCCCCGGTGTCGGCGGAGATGCCGGCGCTTTCGGCGCCAGCGCTGCTCGCCCTCGCCGGGCTCAGCGGACTGTGCCCGTTTGCCGCGCAGGTGCTGCTGGTGCAGTCCTTCGCGCAGGTGCTGAACCAATCGAGCCTGGCGTTCGGCGCCGTGCTCGTCGTCGTGCTGCTGTCGATCGCCGCGGCGAGCACGGCGGTGGCGCTGCTCGTTCAGCGGGGCCTGCGCGCCGGCCGCGACGAGCGCACGGCCCTCGGCGTCGCGCTGGTCCTCGCGGCGCTCGCCACGGCCGCGTTCCCGGCGCTGCTCGCGCGCGCGACCGGCGGACTCGGCTACGTCGGCGCCAGCGGACCCGGCCTGCAGTATCTCGCGGCGGCGCTCGGCACCGTCGCGCGCACGGCGGGGCCGTTGCTGCTCGCCGGCTCGGCGGTGTTCCCGCTGGTGCTGGCGCTCGCCGCACGGGCGGCGCCGGACGGCACGGCGCCCGGCGCCGTCGTCGGGCGGCTGATCGCGGCCAACACAGTGGGGGCCATCGCCGGGGCGCTGGCCGCGCCGTGGGGCTTGCTGCCGGCGTTCGGTCCGTGGCTCGCGTTCGCGCCGGTCGCTGCCACGTGGGGACTCGCGGCGCTGCTGTTGCCCGACACGAAGCCACGTCGGCGGGGGCTGCGCGCTGCCGGACTCGTCGCCGGCGCGGCCGCCGTCGTCGTATGGGCCCACCCGGGCGCGGTGCCGATCACGGCGACCGCGCCGGGCGAACGGCTGCTCGCCGTCGAGCCGTCGGCGGCCGGCGTCGTCGCCGTGGTCGAACGGAACGGAGAGCGGCTGATCCGCGTTGACGGGCACTACGCGCTCGGCGGCAGCGCGG
>CAYOHN010000234.1:0-5997 GCA_964403735.1 uncultured Spirochaetales bacterium
CGTGTTCCTGAGCGTCCTATCGCGCCGGCCGCAGCAGGCGCCTGCGCTTTTCGGGCGCCTGTTCGCGAACGTTCCGCCGGAGCAGCTCGTGCGCTTCCTGTCCGACGTCCCGACCGGACGCGACCGGCTCGCAGTGGTCAGCGCCCTGCCGACGGCGCTCTTCCTCCGCGCCGGGCTCCGGGCACGCGACGTGTGGCGGCCGGCCTGATGCACTCGGCGGCCGCGTGCGCCAACTCTCCGTGCAGCGGAGACAGGCTCGCAAGCTCCCGGTTGCGACACACGCGCGCGATGACGTGCATCACACTCGGGTTGGCGGGGCTCGCTGTGCTGTTGCCGGCGCCGGACCTCGGCGTCCAGATCGCGCTGGCCGGAGCACTGGTCGCCGTCGTCGGCCTTCCGCACGGCGCCGCCGATTTGATGGTGGCTCGACGCTGGCTGCGGCGGGGGAGCCACGAAGCGCGGTTCTCCCGGCATGTCTTCGCGTTCCTCGCCGGCTATCTCCTGTTCGCCCTGTTTGCCCTCGGACTCTGCGTCGAGCAGCCCCGCACCTTCTGGCCGGCTTTCCTGATTGCGTCGATCTGGCACTTCGGCGCAGGAGACGTCGAATCCGGGCTGGCCTCGCGAGGCTGGGAGCAGCTCGAGATCTGGGCTCGAGGTGCGCTGCCGATCGTATGGCCGGCGACGTTCCACCCGGAAGCGGTCGGCAATCTGTTCGCGATGTTGACGGGGCCACGTGCCGAGACAGGGCTCGGAGAGGCAGTCGTCTGGGTCGGAGCCCGCGCCGCGCCCTGGGTCGCAGCGGCTCTCGTCGCAGTCTGCGCTCGCCATGCCTGGCGTGGCGCACGTCGTGGCGACGGCCGTCACACCGCTGTGGTGCTGGAGGTCGTCGCGCTTGCGCTTGCCGGAGCCGTGCTCCCGCCGTTGCTGTTCTTTGCGCTCTACTTCTGCGGCTGGCACTCGGTGCGACATGCCCTCGGGTTGCTGGACACGCTGGGGCGCGACGCGTCGTTTCGCGGCCTGGCACGGCTCGCAAGGGCTGCTCTGGTGCCCACCCTCGCCCCACTCATCGCCGCCGGGGCGATCATGGTCGGGCTGGCACCGCGCGGGCTCGAGCCTGCGGCGCTTCAGGTGCTGTTCGCGGGCCTGGCGGCTCTTGCCGTGCCGCACATGCTCCTTTGGACCTGGTTGCCGGTGCCTCTGGTGCGGGCGCGCTGAAGAGCGGTCCAGGCACGCATCGGCGCTGTCCTCGACACAGTCCGACGTCAGAACAGGCGCTCACGCACGTTGGTGAGCATTTCGACGAAGCGCGGCCTCTTCCGGGTGAGTGCCAGGGACGCCGCGGCCGAGAGCAGGACGGCAACGGGCTCGCCGCGCCGCGTGATCTCGATCGCCTTGCCGCGCTCCGCCGATCGGAGCAGCCGGGCGAAGTCCTGGCGGACCTCGGCCTCCGCGACGGGATAGCGCTTGCTGGCCACGGTGCCGACTTTCCGATCTGTGTGCGAAACCTGTACACATGACACGATGGGCTCGCGACAAGGCCTTTGTGCAGTCTCGCCCCAGCCACCGTCGTCGTGCTCGATCGCCGAGTGGGTCGTCCGACGCGTAGCGAAACTCCGGCGGCGAGATTCCGAGACAGGAGACTGGCGGAGGCCACGCAGTAGGATTTCTGTTCCTTCGTTCCTCTGGGTGACCCCATTAAGTGTAGTAACGCACCGGTCTCGATCTGGAAGAAATGCTGTCATCGTTGTCGTCGCGCTTCGAGAAACCGTGAATCTCGCCGCACGTCTCTGCGTGTTCCCTCGCGACGGGTGCCCCGAGTGTTCTGCCCGGCCGACTCTCTTGGCGGACGGGCTCGGAGTCGTCGTTCGTGCAGCGAGCGGCGACCGGGTCGAGACGCTCGCGCTAGTCTCCCGGCTGTGGCCGCCGCGCCCGTTGCCCCCGCCGTCCTCGATGCCTTCCAGCGCCAGGTGCCCGCCTGTCGGCGGGACGGTTCCGAGCTGACGGCTCGGCTGCTCGAGCGGTGCATCGCCGACCTGGAGGCAGGCGGGCCGGTGGCGCGGCTCGTGGCGGGCTACGAAGGAAACCCGTTCCTCGACGCGATCTGTCAGCGCGTGATCGGGGCGGTGCAGGGACTGGTGCTGGCGGGCAAGGCGCCGGAGCTGGCGCGGTTGCACCCATTCGCCGGCGGCACGCCCGCGTGGCCCGACCTGGGCGACGCTTTCGTGGCGGCCATCGACACCCATCTGAACGAGATTCAGCCGCGAATGCAGCGGCAGGTTCAGACGAACGAGGTGCGTCGCTGCTGCGGTCTGCTCGGAGGCTTCCTCGAGGTGGCCCACCAAACGGGCCTGCCGCTTCGCCTGCTCGAGATGGGGAGCAGCGCGGGGCTCGTGATGTTCTGGGATCGCTATCGCTACGAGCTCGGGCCCCATCGCTGGGGAGATCCCGACGCACCCGTGAGGCTCGCCACCGCATGGACGGGACCGCCGCCGCGGCTCGACGCGCCGGTGCGCGTGGCGTCGCGGCTCGGCTGCGACCTCGACCCCATCGACGCCACCGACCCCGAGGCGCTGCGCTTCGTCCAGAGCTTCTATTGGGCCGATCAGGTGGAGCGCATGGAGCTCTTGCTATCCGCGGCGAGGGCGCTGCCAGGACCCGCGCCGATCGAGCGGATGCGGGCGGGCGACTTCGTGGAGCGCGAGGTGGCGGAGCTGCCCGAGGGCGTGGCGACGGTGCTGTATCACTCGACCATGTGGTGGTACGTGCCGCGCGATGAGCAGGAGCGCATCGCCGCCGCCATGGAGGCCGCCGGTGCACACGCCACGGCGGCGCGGCCGCTGGCCTGGCTGCGCAGCGAGCCACCGAACATCGAGCACGTGGAGATCCGCTTGCGCGTGTGGCCCGGCGGTGAAGACCGGCTCCTGGGCCGCGCCCAACACCACGCGCGTTGGGTCGAGTGGCTCGCGTAGCGGGCCTCTGGAAAATTCTGTGTTCGTGAGCCATCCAATGGAGCCCAGAGGGCACGGACGACTTCTTCGAGGTAGGTCTCGATCGCCTGACTTCCTGCCGATCGAGCCCCGTTGCGAGTCGTCCTGCACGCATTGCAAGGAATCTCGCGAACGTTCCACGCGCTCTGCGCGAATTCGAGATGAATCCGTGATTGACTCGCTTCGTCAGCGCGAATAAGATGAAACCAAGATGCGTGTCGGAGCCGTCGCTCTGCTCTTGGCGTCCTCGATGGCTCGCGGTGCATTCGCGCAGCCGGCGTGCGGGGAGATGGACCGTGCGCTTCTCGAAGCGGTGCTTGCCACCGGTGGCACGCTCGACATCGAGTGCGCGGGCTCGATCGAGATCGGCGAGACGCTCGTCGCGGACGGCGTCATTGCGACCGTGCGCAATGCGGGCGGCGGGTCTATTGCGATCGTACGGGATCCGTTCGGGCCGTCGATCCCGCTGCTCGATGTGCGCGCGAGTTCCCTCACGTTCGAGGACATCGACTTCTCTGGAGGACGGGTTTTCCCCGCGGGCGGACCGGACGGGGCGGACGGCGAGGACGGCACCTTGGGCGGTCAGGCCGCGAACGGCGCCGACGGACAGAACGGCGAGCCCGGCGTTCTGGGTGGCAACGCGACGCCCGCCGCAGACGGCGCGTCTGGCGCGGACGCGCGTGGCGGCGCGATGTCGATCGACGCGGCGAGCACCGTGCTGCTCCGCAACTGCGCCTTCGTCGGCAACACTGCAGCCGGAGGTAAGGGCGGGATGGGAGGGCGCGGTGGTCGCGGCGGGACCGGCGGAGTGGGCGGCGACGGCGGGGTCGGGCCGGGGATGGACGCCGGCAACGGCGGCCGCGGCGGCGACGGCGGGCAGGCAACACCGGGGGGCGACGGTGGCGATGGAGGCGACGCCTTCGGCGGCGCCATCTACAACGAGGGCAGCCTCACGATTCGGAACTGCTCCTTCCTGGGGAACTTCGCGAGCGGTGGACTCGGCGGCCGCGCCGCCGCTTTCGGCGGGATGGGCGGATCCGGCGGCGGTGGCGGCATTGGCGGCGGTTCCTTCTCCAACGATCAGTCCGGGGACAACAGGGGCCGGGGCGGTGATGGTGGCGACGGTGGCAACGCCGCCCCGGGCCAGCCGGGCGGCGACGGCGGAAACGGCGGCAGCGCCTTCGGTGGCGCGATCTACAACACCGGAACGCTCGACGTGCGCGAGTCGAGCTTCCAGAACAGCCAGGCGTCCGGCGTAGCCGCGGGGCTCGGCGCGAGCGCCGGCTTCGGCGGCGACGGAGGCGGAGGCCGGATCGGCGGAAATGGAGCACCCGGTGGCAAGGGCGGCAACGGCGGGAACGGCGCGGACGGCGGCACCGGCGGCAGCAACGGCGACGGCGGCGGCGCGATCGGCGGAGCGATTTTCAGCACGGTTCCGGTGACTCTCGTGGACGTCACGTTCAATGGGGGAAGCGTCGGCGGCGGAAGCGGCGGTTCGAACACCTGCACGCCGGGGGGGGCCACCTGCTTCGGCGCCGCTGGCGGAGGCGGGCTCGGCGGGCCGGGCGCGGCTGGCGGCCAGAACTGGCCGCCTGGCACCGGCAACGCACCGAGCGGCAGCGCCGGCGCCGATGGTGCGGCCGGAGCGAATGGCACGAACGGCGCGACCGGCTTCGGCACCGAAGCGGAGTGCCAGGCGGCCGGTCAGCCGTGTCTCGTGCCCGAGCCTGGCGCGACCGCGCTCGGCCTGATCGCCGTTCTCACCTGCGCCGCGCTGCGACGCCGCGCTTGGCCCAACGACCTTCCACGGCTCGAAAGAGAATGAGGTGAGCTTCCGCGTTGCAAGCGATTCCAGTGGCTGATTTGCGGTCGGTCGTGCGGAGCAACGCCGTAGAGTGCCGTATCCATCAGATGTGAACCCTGTCTCTGACCCGACATATGGGCTGCGCGAGTCTTGGCGGCTATGTCGGCCGAAGTAGACGAGAGCGACCTGAGTGGGAAGGGTCAGTCAGGAGAGTGCCTTCGTGGCCCGACCGAGCCGAGCAGGAGAGCGTCGCATATCCGATGGTTCGCGTGTGACGCGCGGCCGTGGGTTCGCTCGGCGAGCGGTTCGACGTGCCGAACTCGTCAGCAGACTTCGAGGCGGCGATTGGCGAGAGCCTTCCGGTACTTCTCGACAGCCTTGCGGAGCTTGGGAGCAGGCGAGGGCGGGTTCTCGAGGGCTGCGAGAAACCGCTCCGACTCGTGCTCGTCGAGACGCATCCCGTTGGCGCGCTCGATCATGAGCTCGGCTTCCCGATCGAGCCGAAGATCGATTCGCTCCTCATCGAGGTCGGGACGACTCATGGCTGCTGATTCCCCCTGCGCTGCGACGCCACGACATGCCTCTACGGAGATTCTCCAGACAGGAAGTACGGCCGCCTTCCGAACGTCGACAGCTTACGCGACGGAGTCAACCCGAACACGCCCTCTGGGATTCGATGCGATCGATCTCGCGTGGCTCCATCGAGGCCTTGGAGGTGCGCGAACGTGTAGCGGCCTTTGCCGCCTGCTGCTCCTGACTCCGAGCGGGCCACGACGAGGCGCCAGTCGCCACCTCCGGCAGCTGGAGGAGCTCGCGCAGGGCTTCGATCCGCAGGTCGCCGTCGATGCCGAAGCCGATGAAGCGGATGCCGGCGGCAGCGGCCGCTTCGCGGTCGAAGCGCGAGTCCCCGACCATCAGCGCGCGAGCGGGCTCTACGCCGAGACGCTCACAGGCGAGCAGCAACATCGCGGACGTATAGAATCCGCGGGCCCTCCGAGCCAGTGCCGAGCCGGCCGCGCGCTGCCCGCGATCGTCAGCGCCCCGCCAGCCGCCCGCCCCGATCCGTCCTCCGGGACCCGTCCGCTGCGAGGTCGAAGCGGTCGAGCGTCATCACCTTCGTCCACGCGGCGACGAAGTCGCGCACGAACTTCTCCTTGGCGTCCTCGGACGCATTCGGATCGACCAGGACACCGCTTTCGTCGATTT
>CAYOHN010000235.1:0-5985 GCA_964403735.1 uncultured Spirochaetales bacterium
CGATCCCGGCGCCGACGCCCCCGCCGGCGCCCGCTGCGACACACACTTCGATCTGCTCGCCCCGACGCCGGAGCACGCGCTGCTGGCCGATACGCTGCGCGAGTTCGTCGTCCGTGAGGTGGAGCCGCAAGCCGGTGTCCACGATCGCGACGAGCGCTTCAACCACGCGTTGTTCCAGAGCGCCGGAACGCTCGGGCTGCTCGGCGTCACGATTCCCGAGGAGTACGGCGGCGCCGGCCTCGACGCCGTCGCGGCCGTGCAGGTCTGCGAGGCGCTGTCGACGGCCGATCCGGGCTTCGCGCTGTCCGTGCTCGCGCATGCCATCCTGTTTGCGCACAACGTCTCGGTGAACGGCAGCGAGCTGCAGCGCAAACACGTGCTGCCGCGCTCGGTCACCGGCGAATGGATCGGCGGCCTGTGCATGACCGAGCCGGAGGTCGGCACCGACGTGCTGTCGCTGCGCACGACGGCCCGGCGCGACGGCGACGTCTACCGCCTGAACGGCTGCAAGACCTTCATCACCAACGGCGGGCTCGAGGACGGCAGCACCGGCGACTGCTTCATCGTCTACGCCGCGACCGCGCCGGGCGTCATCAGCTCGTTCCTGGTCGAGAAGGGCATGTCCGGCTTCCGGCTCGGCCAGAAGTGGACCGACAAGCTCGGCATGCGCGCGTCCTTCACCGCCGAGCTCGTCTTCGAGGACGTGCCGGTGCCCGTTGCGAGCCGGATGGGCGAGGAGGGCGAGGGCACGCTGCACATGATGCGCAACCTCGAGATCGAGCGGCTGACGCTGGCGGCGATGTCGCTCGGCATCGCGCAGCGCTGCCTGCAGGTGATGGTCGACTACGCCGGCCAGCGCCACGCGTTCGGCAAGCCGATCCACGAGTTCGGGCAGATCCAGCGCCACGTGACCGAGAGCTTCGCCGAGTGGCGCGCGGCACGCACCTTCGTGTACGACGTGGCGCGCCGGATGGACGTGCGCGGCAAGGGGCAACGGATCGATGCCGACGCCACCAAGCTGTTCGCGTCGCAGATGGCGAAGCGCGCGGCCGATGCCGCCATCCAGGTGCTCGGCGGCTACGGCTACATGGGCGAATACGTCGTGCAGCGGCTGTGGCGCGACGCCAAGCTGATCGAGATCGGCGGCGGCACGCTCGAGGCGCACCACAAGAACCTGATGAAGGAACTCGCGCGCAACCCGCAGGTGCTCCGCTGAGCGCAGGTGCTCCGCTGAGCGACGCGCTGGCCGCCGCCCTCGCCGGTTTCGTCGCCGTCGAGGAGCAGCTTCCGGCGGACGCCGTGCGCGTCACCGATCTGCGACGCCTGGCCGGCGGTGCATCGCGCGAGATCTGGTCGCTCGACGTGACGCTCGAGCGCGCGCCGGGCCAGCGCGAGACGCTGCCACTGGTGCTGCGCAAGGATCCGCCCGGTCGCGTCGGCGACGGCGGAGACCGCGGCACGGAGTTTCGCGTGCTGCGGGCGGCGCACCGCGGCGGCGTGTGCGTGCCGCGCGTGTACTGGGCGGGCCGGGATCCGGCGATGATCGGCGCCCCGTTCTTCCTGATGGAGCGGATCGCCGGCGAGACGCTGCCGCGGCGGCTGTTGCGCGACGAACGCTACGCGCGCGCGCGGGCCGGCATGACGGCGGAGCTCGGCGCGATCTTGGCGCGCATCCATGCGCTGGATCTCGCCGATCCGGACTTGGCGGACCTGTCAAACCTGGCAAACCTGCCAGACCCGGCAAACCTGGCGGATCGGGCAGACCTCGCGGACGTCTCGGAGCCCGCGGACCTCGCAAAGGCGGCGGCCGATCGCTCGCCGGCGCGCAGCGAAGTGGAACGCACTGTGCAGGGCATTCGCGAGCTGGCCGTCGATCCGCATCCGGTGTTGGATCTCGCCGAGCGCTGGCTGCTCGCGCGCGCGCCGGCGCCGCCGCGTCTCGCCCTGGTGCACGGCGACTACCGCATCGGCAACGTCGTCTTCGACGAGACCGGCGTGCGGGCGATCCTCGATTGGGAGTTGATCCACATCGGCGATCCGATCGAAGATCTCGGCTGGCTGTGTACGCGCGCGTGGCGCTTCGGGGCGCCGCTGCCGGTGGGAGGCATCGGCACGCGCGAAGAGCTGATCGATGCCTACGAGCGCGAGAGCGGCACGCGCGTCGATCGCGACGCGCTGCGCTTCTGGGAGGCATTCGGGAGCTTCAAACTGGCGCTCGTGTTCCTGATGCAGTCGCGCGTCTATCTCGACGGCCGCGTGTGCTCTGTCGAGCTCGCGTCGCTGGGACGCCGGACGGTGGAGGCGGAGGACGAACTCCTGCGCTTCCTGCGAGAGGACGCATGAACGACCGCCCGAGCGCGACCGAGCTGCTGGCCGCCGTCGAGCGCTTTCTCGAGGAAACCGCCGTGCCGGGTCTCGACGGACCCGCGCGCTACCACGCGCGCGTCGCGGCCAACGTCGTGCGGATCGTCGCGCGTGAGCTCGAGACCGAGGACGAGCACCTGCGGCGCGAATGGCAGAGCCTGGCAGCGCTGCTCGACTGCGATCCCGCGGTTCCCGAAGGCGGGCGCGCCGCCTGGCACGATGCGCTGCACACCCGCAACGAGGCACTGGCCGAGCGCATTCGAGCCGGCGAGGCCGATGGCGGTCCGTGGCGCGCCGCCGTACTCGCGCACCTCGCGCGCGTCGTCGCCGACAAACTCGACGTGGCCCAGCCACCGCGTCCCGCGAACAAGGAGAGCCGATGACCACGCTGCGCAGCGAAACCCGCAACGGCGTCCGCCACCTGGTGCTGTGTCGCGCCGCCGAGTACAACACCATCACCCCGGCCCTGCGCGACGAGCTGGCCGCCGCCGTCGACGCCGCCGACGACGACCGCGACGTCCGCGTGATCCTGCTGCGCGCCGAGGGCCCCGCGTTCTGCGCCGGCTACGGCCTCGACTGGTCCACGCGCGCCGAAGCCGCCCAGACCGTTTACTCGGACGCAGAGCGCAGTGCCGAGGACCACAGCGGCGCAGAGACGAGCCGGGAGACCCCCCGCGAGGCGAGCCGCGAGCCCGGTCGCGTCTGGGATTCCGTCGCCGACCTGCGCATGATGGGGCGCTTCGTCGACACCTACATGAAACTGTGGAACGCCAAGAAGCCGGTGCTCGCCGCCGTCCAGGGCTGGTGCATCGGCGGCGGCACGGACATGGTGCTGTGCGCAGACCTCATCGTCGCTGCCGACGATGCCGTCTTCGGCTACCCGCCGGCGCGCGTCTGGGGCACGCCGACCACGGCGATGTGGGTCTACCGGATGGGACTCGAGCAGGCCAAACGCTACCTGCTGACGGGCGACGAGATCCCCGCCGGCAAAGCCGCCGAGATCGGCCTGATCCTCGAAGCGGTTCCGACCGACGCGCTCGAGGCGCACGCCACCGCGCTCGCCGAGCGGATGGCGAAGCTGCCGACGAATCAGCTCGTGATGATGAAGCTGCTGTGCAACCAGACCGCCGAACACATGGGCCTGCAGGCAAGCCGCACGCTCGGCACGCTCTTTGACGGCGTCGCGCGCCATACCCAGGAGGGCCTCGACTTCGTCCGCCGCGCGCAGGACGTCGGCTTCCGCCAGGCCGTCCGCGAGCGCGACGACCCGTTCGAGGACTACGGCAGCCGGCGGCGCTAGCCCGGGCCGGAACGTCATTCCGGGCGGCGCGCGCTGCGGGAGGCCCGTCGCCCCGTCGCCCCGGCACCCCTCGCGTACGGGACTCGTGATGAACCGGCTTGTGCTACCGGTTTCCGCCATGGACGTCGCCGTGCCCACGATCCGCCTCGCGCGGCCCGACGAGATCGCCGTTCTCGTCGCCATCGATGACGACGCGGGCCGTCTGTACGCCGAGGTGGGCCTCCCGATCGAACTCGCGCCGGACCATCCCTTCCTCGTGGCCGAGCAGGCCCGATGGCGGCACGCCGCAGGCCTCGAGCAGGTGTTCCTCGCCGTCGATGCGGAGGGGCGCGGAATCGGCTTCGCCGCGCTCGGGTGGGTCGACGGCGAGCCGTATCTCGAGCAGCTCTCGGTCCGCTCGGACGCGATGCGGCGCGGTCTCGGGCGGCGGCTGCTGCGCCGGGCCGTGGATTGGGCAGCGCAGCAGGGCAGTTCGTCGCTGTGGCTTACCACGTACGGCCACCTGTCCTTCAACCGCGCGTTCTACGAACGCGAGGGATTCGTCGTCGTCGCCGAGTCCGAGTGGCTGCCGGACATCGCGCACCACATCGCCGAGGAGCGCGGCTGCCTGCCAGATCCCGAGCAGCGCATCGCGATGCGACGCGCGCTATAGCAAGTCCTGAGCCGCAAGACTCATGCCGCCAGCCTCACGCCGCGAGCCGGCGGCGCGTGACGCGCGCGGCCAGCGCGAGCAGACCCGCCGAGAGCACGAGGATGTAGGCGAGGTCCCAGAGCAGTACCGGGGACCACTCGCCGCGAAACGCGTGGCGCATCAGCCGCACCGGGTGCAGCAGCGGAAGCCCCTCGGCGACCCACAGCCAGGCGCCGGACAGTCGCTCTTCGAGTGGGAAGAAAACGTCCGAGAACAGGAACAGCGGCGTCAGGAACAGCGTGAAGTAGAAGCTGAACAGATCGATGCTGGGGATGCGCAGCGAGAACGCGATGCCGAGTGCTGCGAACAGCAGGCCCGTCAGCGGGATCAGCGGCAGCGCGGCCAGCGCCGAGGGCAGCGGGGCGAGTCCGACCGCGGCGATCACGATCCAGAAGCAGCCGCCGTAGATACACGAGCGCGTCACGGCCCACAGGATCTCGCCGGCCAGCACGTCGTCGGGCTGGATCGGCGTCGTCAGCATCGCCGCGTAGGTCTTCTCGAAGTTCATCCGGACGAACGCGTTGTAGGTGACCTCGAAGCTCGCGCCGTTCATCGCCGCCACCGCCACCAGGCCGGGCGCCAGGAACGCGACGTACGACATCCCGGCCATCTCGCTGACGTAGGCCCCGACGCCGATCCCGATCGAGACCAGGTACAGCAGCGGCTCGAAGAAGTTCGGCAGGATGTTGAGCTTCCAGGTGCGCCGGTACAGCGCGAGGTTGCGCCACCAGACCGAGAGCGCGTAGCGGGAGACGCTCATTCGGGGGCCTCCAGCGCCGTGCCCGTCAGCGCGAGGAACACGTCCTCCAGATTCGCCGGCCGCACGACGACGGCGCTTGCATCGCCGGTGCTGCCGCGTCGGCGCAGTGTCTCGAGCAGCGCGGCCGCGTCGTCGGCGAACAGCACGACGCGATTGCCGGAGCGCAGCCGCCGCACGTCGCGCAGCTCCGCGAGCGCCTGCGCCTGTTCCGCGATCGGGAGATCCAGCTCCAGCGCCTGCACCGCCAGGTGCTCGCGGATCAGCGCCTCCGGTGCGCCTTCGGCCACGATGCGCCCCGCGGAGAGGATCGCGAGCCGGTCGCACAGACGCTGCGCCTCGTCCATGTAGTGCGTCGTCAGCAGCACCGTCGTGCCGTCGCGCCGCAGCGCGCGGATGCGTTCCCACAGCGCCAGACGCACGGCGGGATCGAGCCCCGTGGTCGGCTCGTCGAGGATCAGCAACTCGGGCCGGTGGATCAGCGAAACCGCGATCGCGAGCCGCCGCTGGAAACCGCCCGACAGCGCCCGGACCGGGAGCGACGCGTGGGTGCGCAGCTCCAGGAAGTCGAGCAGCTCCTCGATGCGGCGTTCTGCGTCGGCGCGCGGCAAGCGGTGGTAGCGCGCGAAGATCCGCAGGTTCTCGACGGCGGTCAGCACCTCGACGAGCGCATTCTCCTGCAGCGTCACGCCGAGCCGCATGCGCACGCGCCGCGTCTCCTGAACGACGTCGAGGCCGAACACCCGGATGCTCCCCGCGCTCGGTCGAGTCCCGCCGTAGATCATCCGCAGCGTCGTCGTCTTGCCCGCGCCGTTGGGGCCGAGCAGCCCAAAGCAGACACCGGCCGGGATCGCGAGGTCGATGTGGTCGACG
>CAYOHN010000236.1:0-5960 GCA_964403735.1 uncultured Spirochaetales bacterium
AGGCGCTGCCGGGGGTCGGGCACAAGACGGCGAGTGTGGTCATCGCGCAGGCCTTCGGACGGCCCGCGTTCCCGGTCGACACCCACATCCACCGGCTCGCGGCGCGTTGGGGGCTCTCGTCCGGACGCAACGTCACGCAGACCGAGCGCGACCTGAAGCGCGCATTCCCCGAGCCCGAGTGGGTCCGGCGGCACCTCCAGATCATCTATTTCGGACGCGAGTACTGCCCGGCGCGCAGCCATGATCCGGCTGCGTGTCCCATCTGCTCCTGGGCCTCCGGACGGCGAGAGGAAACTCACACCACGCCGAGGATCGCCAGGTAGGCCTCTCGGATCGCTTCGGTGTGGCGTGCGTAGTCGCGCAGCAGGGCGGCGCGCGCGCTGGCCTCGCGCGCACCGGCCGCGTATCCGAGGCGGCGCGCGACGGCGTCGAGTTCCGAGTTGCCGGTATCGATGTCGGAGATCGAGCGATTCTCGACGATGCGCAGGCGGCTCGACAGCCGCTGCAGGAAATCCCAGCCGTCGCGCAGGGCTGTGGCCGGATCCGACGCCACGAGTCCCCGCTCCCGTAGGAGCTCGAGCGTGGTCTCGGTCCGCTCGACGGCCAGCAACTCCGGCGCCTGGGCGGCGTGGCGGAGCTGGAGGTACTGGACGGCGTTCTCGACATCGAGCAGGCCGCCGCGGCCGCGCTTCAGGTCGCGGTGACCCCGCGACTCGTCGGCCAGCTCGGACTCCATGCGCAGCCGGATGCGATGGATCTCGGCCGCCGCGTCGGACGCAAGAGGCCGCAGCAGTGTCTCCCGGCGCAGCGCTTCGAAGGCCGTCGCCGCGTCGGAATCCCCGGCGACCGGCCGCGCGCGCAGCAGTGCCTGCCGCTCCCAGACTTGGGCCTCGCCGGCGTGATACGAACGCAGCGCTTCGAGGGAGGTCACCAGCGCGCCCTGGTTGCCGGAGGGTCGCAATCGCGAGTCGATTTCGTAGCAGCTTCCCTGCACGGTGGGCGTCTCGAGCGCCGAGATCAGCCGCTGCGCCACGCGGGCACAGTGCTCCTGTGCCGCGAGGGCCGTCTCGTCGTCCGCCGCCGGCAGGTCGTACACGAAGATCAGGTCGAGATCGCTGCCGTACGAGAGCTCGCGGCTCGCGAGCTTGCCCATGCCGACCACCAGGAATCGCGCGGACGCCGCCTCGGCGCCAGGCGGGCGGGTGCGTTCCACCTGGCTCCGTGCGATCTCGAGAGCCGCCGCGAGCGTGACTTCGGCGACGTCGGTCAGGGCGCCTTCGGCTTCGGCCCGCGAGACCTTCCGATCGATGTCGAGCAGGCCGACGTTCATCACCTGGCGGTGCACGAAGAGGCGCAGCGCATCGAGCTCGGACTCGTAGTCGGTCTCGTCGCCCCGCGTGCGGTCGCTCCGCAGCGTGGCGAGGTCGGCTTGCAGCTGTGCGCGGCTGAGCAGCAGCAGTTCCGGATCGGCGAAGAGCGGCTCGATCAGCTGCGGATGGCGCGCGAGCGTTGCGGAGAGCCAGCGCGAGCCGGCAAACAGCGCCGAGAGCCGGCCGACCAGCTCCGGGCGATCGAGGAGCAGTTCGTAGTAGAAGCGACGGCCGGCGACGCCCGCGACGAAGCGATCCAGGTTGTTCATCGCCAGCGCCGGATCCGCCGAGGCGGCGATCTCGCTGGCGAAGGCGCCGGCGAGCGACTCCATCATCGGCCGCGTCGTCGGCGAGGCGAGGAGGTTGGGCTGATGGCGCACGAAGAGCTCCACGATCTCCTCGGCGGAGCCGCCCTCGGCGCGGATCCGGGCGGCGAAGGCGCGCACGCACTCGCGCCGTTCCTCGAGCGCGGCCGCAAACTGCGCGGGAGCGTCGTCGGTCTCGAAGCCGACCGCTCGCGCCAGCCGAAGCAGCGCTTCCGGCCGTTGCGGGAGTCGATGGACCTGCTGCTCTTCCTCCATCTGGAGACGATTCTCGATACGACGCAGAAAGCGGTAGGAATCGAGCAGCGTCGCGGCATCGTCCACCGGCAGCAGGTCGACCTCGGCGAGTCGTTCGAGCGCCCGCTGGGTCGAGCGATCTCGCAGCTGCGGGATGCGTCCGCCGTGGAGGAGTTGCAGCGCCTGCGCCGCGAATTCGACATCGCGGATGCCGCCCGCATCGAGCTTGACGTCGAAGCCGTCGCCCTGCGTTCCGCGCTCGGCGCCGATGCGTTCCTGGAGGGAACGGATCCGCTGGACGCCCGCGTAGTCCATCGACGCTTGATAGATCATCGGCGCCACCACGCGCACCGCTCGCCAGCCGAGTTCGAGATCCCCGGCCACCGGGCGGGCCTTCATGAATGCGACCTTCTCCCAGTGGTCGGCTGCAGTCTCGTAGTACGTCGCAAGCGCATCGTCGGAGAGGACCGCGGGACCCTGGGCTCCTTCCGGTCGCAGGTCGAGATCCACGCGGTACAGGAAGCGATGCTCGGTCTCGGTCTCGACGAGGGCGCTGAACTCGCGTGTGACCCGCGTCCAGTAGTCGACCGGGGCGAGCGGCTGGGGACCGCTGACGCCATCGGCGACCACATCGTGGAGATACACGAGATCCACGTCGGAGGAGAAGTTCAGCTCGTCGCCGCCCAGCTTGCCGAGCCCGAGGATGCAGAAGCCGGTCGCGCAATCGGCACCGGCCGCGTCCCGCCAGATCGGCGGGCCGTGCCGGGCCGCCACGCGTGCGCGGGCGATGCGCAGCGCGGCGTCGAGCAGCGTCTCGGCCAGGACGGTCAGCTCGGCCAGGGTCTCGCCGCTGCGCGCCAGGGGTACGCGCTCCGCGTCGGAGTCGCGTGTCACGATGCGCGCGAAGCAGCGGTACTTGGTCTCGCGCAGGATCCGGCTGGCATCGGCGTCCGGCGCGGCGGCGAGCTCGTCGGCGAGCGCCTTCGCGAGCGCTTCGCCGGCGAGCGGTTCTCGGAGGTCGTCTCGCGCCAACGCCAGCAGCCATTCCGGATGGCGAAGTAGCCACGGACTCAGGAACGGGGCGATCCCGCAACACGCGCGCAGCGCGCGCGCGAGTCCGGCCGGCCAGGCGCGCGCGGTGTCGCGCAGCGCGACACCGTCTCCGGCGGCGAGTACCCGTTCGGCGAGCCGGATCGCGCGGTCCGGCTCCGGGGCCCGGAGCAGCGCCTCGCGCAGCGAAGGGGTCTCATCGAGCAGGGCGCTCACCGGGAGCCCGGCGAAGCGAGGCGAAGCGGATGCGGGAGCCGGGCCGGCGCTGAGATCATGGCGCGGGAGGCTGCCGCGCGTCTCGGAAGCGCGCCAGCGCGGGGGCTACGGATCGGTCGGGTCGCGGAGGAGGCGATCGGGCACGGGGGCTCCCTGCTCTCGCGCCTCGCGCACGGCTGCCACCAGTTGGAGCGCGCGCGGCAGGAAGATCAGACCGAGGAGCAGGTTGATCACCAGGAACACCGCGTTCACGCCGAGCGCATAGGCGAGCAGCTCGTCGCGCTCGCCGAACTCCGCGAACAGCGACGCCCACGCCACCTCGCGCGTTCCGAAGTTCCCCAGCGTCGGGATCGAGAGCGCGAGGTAGAGCACGGGGATCCGGGCGGCGAGGGCGATCCAACCAATCTCGATGCCGAAGGCGCGCGATGCGAGTCCCTGGATCACGACGTCGAAGATCGTCAGTCCGAGGAAGCCGAAGAAGAACGGGCGCAGGTCGCGCAGCGAGAAGCGCCCGAGCCAGTCACGCAGACCCGCGATGCCCGGGATCGGGAGCGTCCGGCTCGCGGAGAGCCGGATCGCGACGGCCAGGCCGATCACGATCGCCCACAGAACCGCGGCGGTGCTCCAGGTTCCGCGGTTCTCGGCGAAGCCCCCGTCGACGAACGGGAGCGCGGTCGTCATGACGACGAGCATTGCCAGGAAGTGGATCAGCGCCGGCACGATCGCCGCGCTGAGTACGGCATCGAGTCGGCCTCCGGCGAGCTGGGTGAGGCCCAGGAAGAAGGCGGCATCCGACGCGGGGTTGCTGACCGTCCGGAACAGCTCCGAACCGCCGCGCACCGCGAAGACGGAGCGCATCGGGACGTGCGCGACGAAGCGGCGCAGCGCGATTCCCTGCAGCCACGTCCAGACCACGAAGAACGCCAGCCGATCCACGGTTGCGAAGATCAGGAACAGCGGAGCGTTCGCGGCGAGCAGCGCTTCGTAGAGCCGGACCCAGTCGGTGGCCCACCCGAACACGTACGCGAGCAGCGCGGCCGAGACGAGCCAGGGCAGGAGGTGTCGCCAGCGCTTTCGTTCGAGGACGGCCATGGAGGGGGGAGCATACCCGTCGCAGCGATCGGTCCCACCATCCGGAGGCTCCGGAGCCCGCGCTACGAGTCCGTCGCGCGGCGCTCGCGCTTGCGCTGCGAGCGCTGGCGTTTGGCGTCGAGGCGGCGCTCCTTCGCCGCGCGCGTTGGCCGCGTGGGCCGTCGCGGCCGCGGCGGCTGCAGCGCGTCGCGGAGCAGCGTCTCGAGGCGATCGAGAGCCGTCTCGAGGTTGCGCCCGCGCTCGCGATGCGCGTCGCAGGTGACGCGAAGCCGGCCCTCGGCGTCGAGCCGACCGGCCAGCCGCGCGCGCGCCCGCGCGGTGCGCACGGGTCCGAGGATCGACTCGGCGGCGTCGAGGTCCAGGCGCAGCTCGACCTTGGTCTCGACCTTGTTGACGTTCTGACCACCGGCTCCGCCGGAGCGAGCGAAGCGCTGGGCGAGAAGTCGCCGTGGCAGGGTCAGGCTCCGGCCGACGTGGAGGTCTCTGAGCGGCATCACGGTCCTCGCCAACCAGGATCGGACGACCTCGGATCGTAGCGCGCCTCCAGATGGCCCGAACCGCTGCGGTCAGCGCAACGACGCGAGCGTACCCTGCAGCAAGCGCACGACCGACTCGACGTTGGTCGCGAAGATCCGCGTGATCTCGCTCCACGTGACGGGTGCCTCGTCCTGCTTCCAGCAGTCGTAGTCGGTCGACATCGCGACGGCGGCGTACGGGAGTCCGGCTTCGGCGGCCAGCGCGCACTCGGGCGCCGTCGACATGTTGACGACGTCGGCACCCCATGCGCGAAACATCCGCGATTCGGCGCGCGTCGAGAAACGCGGCCCCTCGATCGTCACGACGGTGCCGCGCGGGTGGTGCGGGAGGCCGAGTGATCGGGCCGTCGCGATCAGGCGCTCGCGCAGCGCGGCGTCGAAGGGGTCCGCCATCGGCGAATGGGCAGCGTGGCCGGGCTCGAAGCGCTCGTGGAAGCTGAGCGCGCGCAGCCGGGTGAAATCGAGGAACTGATCGAGGATCACCAGGTCCCCGCGGCCGATTTCCTCGCGCAAGCTGCCGACCGCGGTCGTGGCGAGCACGTGGGTGCAACCGGCCGCGCGCAGCGCGTGCAGGTTGGCGCGGTTGTTCACCTGGGTCGGCGGGATCGTGTGCTCGCGACCGTGTCGCGCGAGCAGGACACAGGCGACGCCCTCGATGTGGCCGTGCCGCAGCGCAGAACTCGGCTCACCCCACGGCGTCGAAACCGGCTCGTCGTGCGCATCGCGCAGGATTTGGGGGTCGTCGAGCCCCGAGCCACCGATGATGCCGACGCGCGTCCTGTCCGTCTCCATGGCGCGGGGATCACTCGAAGTCGCGATCGAGGACGGTTTTGCGGCCTTCGGCGCGCGCCTTCTCGATCGCGCGATCGGCAAGCTCCCGGACCGCGTCTGATAGCGGATCGACGCAGCGATCGGAAGTGTTCATACCCGAGCGCGCGCGCACGTAGGCCTTGAGCTTCGACGTGACGATCAGCACGTCGCGCGCCACGGGATCGGGTCGGGCGGGTGTGGGCGGCGGGAGGATGCGCCGGGGCGCCGCTCCCGGAGCCCTCGCCGCCGGGTCCGGCTTCGGCTTCTGGGCGCTGGTGATCGCGGCGGCGATGACCTCGTTCTACTCGTGGCGGCTGATCTTCATG
>CAYOHN010000237.1:0-5930 GCA_964403735.1 uncultured Spirochaetales bacterium
AGTTCCGCGCGACGCCGGACGGTACGCACGTGCTGGCCGCCGTGCAGGACTTCCGCCCGCGCCTCCCGTGGTGGCTGTACCGGTTGACCCAGGCGCGCCTGCACGCGCTCGTGATGTGGGCGTTCGGCCGGCACCTGGCGCGGCAGACGGGTGCCGAGCCGCCGGTGCCGACGCCGGGGCCGGGGTAGCCGCCCCACGGCGTCTCTGCGGGTCGCGGCCGTTAGCCCGGGGATGGAGGAACCCGGATTCTTTCGTTGACCGGAACATCCAACTCGGCGTACAAGGACTCGTACGCTTCGGGCGCGTCGGGTCCGCGTCGCCCTTGCCGTTCGACCGGCCCCTGCGAGGCGCCCGATGCCGAAGCTCTCCGCTGTTCTGAACCGCATGGTCCGCTTGTCTGCCTTCGCCGTGTTGGCCGTCGCGCTGCTCGCCGGACCGCCGGCCGATGCCGTGCCGCTGGTCACGCTCGAAGGAACGCTCCACGAGCGCGACGTCTTCCCCGGTCTCCTCCTGGACGATTCGGCCGGCACCTTCCTTCCCGCTCAGCTCCCGAGCGGCCGCTTCTCGTTCTACGCGGACACCGACCTGCGTACCGATCCGCAGGCGGCCGTGCTCGAGACCGACGCGGGTGGATGGCTCTTCGCAATGGCGCCGGAGTCGCTGCGCCTGCTGACTCCGCCGCGCCGCGATCCAGAGAGCGGCCGCACACTGCGCCCGGATGCACCCGACGGCGCCGTCTGCCCCGCCGGCGACGAGCCCGACTGCTGGCGCCCCGGCGATCCGCCGCTCGCGGTCGAAGACGTCGTCGACGCGCTGTGCGCGGCCATCGGTTCCGACGTGAGCACGTGTCGGTTCCGCGAACATCTCGGAGCAGCGCCCGTCTCCGCCGTCACCTTCCCCGGCGACGCGGTCCCACCGCCCACTCACGAGCCGACGTCGGGACCTTTCGTTCCACTGAATCCCCATGCCGGTGCGATGGTGCAGTCCGGTGCGCTGTTGCAGTCCTTCCCTGGCTTTCCGGGCGCCTTCGCGTCTGGGTCCCTCTCCTCCGGGCCCGTGGAACCCCTGAACGGAGATCTCGACAACGAACAGCTCGTGGTCCCATCCGCGTTCCCGGTTTCGGCCGGCCAGAACTTCGCCAGCGAGACGGCAGCGGCGTCCTTCAACTTCCTGATGGTCCTGGTCGCAAACTCGGGCGGGCCGGGTGCCCTCGATGAGACCGAGGATCCGCTGCTGCCCGCGGAGAAGAACGAGTTCGATCCCAGCGATGCGTTCTCCACGACCACAGGCAAGTGCTCGTTCCTGCAGGCGCAGTTCTGCTCGGCGGTGCAGACGTTCTTCTCGCTCTTCTCCTCGCAGGACGCGCGCCTTCTCGCGCTCCCGGACGACCCGTTCGGTACGCCGCACGAGCGCTGGATCTGGGAGGCCGGCGCGGAGCTCGAGATCACGGCGGCGGGCGGCGGGCTCGGGCGCTTCGCGGGCGGCAGGCTGTTCGCGCTCGGCCTGGAGCGCTCGCGGGTGGCGGGGCCGGCGACCGACGTCGGCGTGACGTTCCTGCTCGTCTCCGACGATCCGGCCGAAACGCCGCAGCTTTTCTTCGCCGCCCCGGAACCGGAGGGGAGTGCCCTGGCCGGCGCGGCCCTCGCGACGCTCGCCGCGGTTTCGCGACGCCGCCGCGCGCGGAGCTGAATCGCACGGCCTGCGTCCCAACCTGCGTCTGAACCCCTCGGGGCCAAATGCGGGCAGCGCGGCGCGCCCCCGTCGGCTAAAACGAGCGGCGTTCCGATGGCGAAGCATCCCTTCCTTCCGCAATCGCTGCGCCGCGCCATCCGGGTGCGGCCCGCCCTGCAACGCGTCGTCTGGGCGCTCGAAGCCGGGCTGATCGGGGCCGCTTGGACGCTGCTGGGCGCGTTGCCCCCCGATGTCTCATCGCGGCTCGGGCGGCGGTTGCTGCGTCTCGTCGGCCCGCGGCTGCGCAAACACCAACACGTCCGGCGCAATCTCGCGGTGGCGTTCCCCGAACTCTCCGCGGACGCGCGCACTGCGCTCGGTCGCGAGATCTGGGGCAACCTCGGCGCGATCCTCGGCGAGTTCCCGCATCTCCGCTCGATCGCCGCGAACATCGCGGATCACGTGGAAGTCGAGGGCTCGCCGCAGCCGGTGCTGAGTGCCGGCGGGCCGGTCGTATTCGTCACCGCGCACGTCGGGAGCTGGGACCTCGCCCCGCTCGGCGTGAAGGACTTCTCGCTGCCGCTGACGGTGATCTTCACGCCGGAGTCGAACCCATTCCTCGATCGCTTCATCCGGCGCTTCCGGGAGCCGCTCGGCTGCGCGCTGCTCGATCGCAACCGCAGCCTGCGAACCCTGATGCGCGAACTCGCTGCAGGCCACTCGATCGGCATCGTCGCCGATCACCGCGTCGACGACGGCGAGCCGATCCCGTTCTTCGGCATCCCGACCCCGGTGCCGGCCAAGCTGGCGCTGCGCTTCGACTGCGAGCTGGTGCCGATCCGCGTCGAACGGCTGCGCGACACGCATTTCCGGGTCACGATGACGGAGCCGATCCGGCCGGCGGACCCGAGCGCATCGCCGCGCGAGCAGGCGCGCCAGATGACGCGCGAGATGAACGCGCGTTTCGAGGCCTGGATCCGCGCGCGCCCGGAGCAATGGGTGTGCACGGCGCGCCGCTGGCCGAAGCCACCGAAGAAGCCGAAGCTCGCCGCTACGGCTGGAGGAACTCCTTGATGCCCTTTGCCGACGACGGCACGCGGCGGCGCCCGCTGGTCGCGGACGGACCGAAGAAGCTGACGATC
Organism: uncultured Spirochaetales bacterium; assembly: GCA_964403735.1. GTDB lineage: Bacteria > Myxococcota_A > UBA9160 > UBA9160 > PR03 > CAADGG01. The sequence continues at coordinate 2,814 of CAYOHN010000237.1, forward strand.
CTCGGGACGACGGCGCTGCTGCCGCGCCGCGCGCGCGTGGCGGTGCGCGAACGCTGGCTGGCCGCGCACGAGCTGGCAAAGGCGCGCCGCGCCGGCCTGCTGCTCATCGGTCACCCGAAGAGCGGCAACACGTGGCTGAAGGCGATGCTGTCGCGGCTCTACCAGGTCCGCCACGGCCTGCCCGCCGCGAAGCTGATCGGCTCCGACGAGCTCGCGCGGCGAAATCCGGCGATTCCGCGCATCGCCGCGACGAATGGCTATTACAGTTACGAGGGCGTGATCGGGCGCGCGCTCGACGTGCGCGCGCCCGACCCGCAGCTGCGGGCGAAGCCGGCGGTGGTCCTGGTGCGGCATCCGTGCGACATCGCGGTGTCGTGGTACCACCAGTTCACGCGCCGGCAGTCGGCGCACAAGCAGGAGCTGATCAACCACTTCCTCGCCCATCCGGTCGATCGCCGGACGATCTCCATGTGGGACTTCGTTCGCCACAGCGATCTCGGCGTGTCGTCGCTGATCGCCTACCTGAACACGTGGGAGCGCAATCACGCCGGGCTCGAGCGCGGGCTGCTGCTGCGCTACGAGGATCTGCGCACCGAGCCGGCCGTGTGGCTGCGCCGGATCGTCGAACGGATGGACGAACATTTCGCGGGCGACGAGATCGACGAAGCCGTACGCTTCGCGTCGTTCGACAACCTGCGCGAGCTCGAGAGCCGGGGCTTCTTTCCGAAGCAGGGCGGACTCAACCTGCGCGATCCGAACGACCCGAACTCGTTCAAGGTGCGGCGCGCGAAGGTGGGCGGTTATCGCGAAGACTTCTCCGCCGAACAGGTCGCGGAGCTCGACGCGCTCGTCGCGCGCGATCTCTCGCCCTCGCTCGGATACACGAAGGAACGTTGCTCGCCGCCCGCCCTGGCGCCGGGCACCTGAGGGATCCGTGCGCGAAGCCCCCTGCGCAGCGCCGCGGGTCTGGTTGCTGCTCGCCGACAAGCGCGGCGACAACGCGCAGGTGGAAGCGCTGGCGCCGGCGCTCGGCTGGCCGGTCGAGCGCAAGAATCTCGTGGTGCGCCCGGAATGGGCCACCGCGAAGCCGAAGGTCACGCCGTCGCTCGACCATCTCGACCTCGACCGCTCGGACGCCCTGGCGCCGCCGTGGCCGGACGTGATTCTGACGGTCGGCCGGCGGCCGTCGATGGCGGCGCTGTGGGTCCGAGAAGCGAGCGGCGGCCGCACGAAACTGGTGCTGCTCGGCAAGCCGTCCGGCCGGATGGCGGACTTCGATCTGGTGATCGCCAGCGCCGAGGTGCTACTCCCGCCGGTGCCGAATGCGCTGTCGATCGCGCTGCCCCTGATGCGCATCGCGGAGTCCGAGGTGGCGGACGCGGTGGCCGCGTGGAAGTCGACGCTCGACCCGCTGCCGCGCCCGCTGATCGGTGTGCTGGTCGGCGGGCCGACGGGGCCGTTCGTGTTCGACGAGGCCACGACGCAGCGACTGCTGGCGCTGCTGCGCCAGGTGGTCCAGCGCGGCGGGACGCCCTACGTGACGACGAGCCGCCGGACCCCGCAGGCCGTCGTCGACGCCCTCGAGGCGCAGCGACCACCGGGGACGCGTTGGTTCCGCTGGACGCCCGACGCGCCGGACAATCCGTATCGCGCGCTGCTCGGCGCCGCCGACGGCCTCGTCGTGACGGGAGACAGCATCTCGATGCTCGTCGAAGCGGTGAAGCTCCGGCGCCCCGTCGCGATCCTGCCGCTCTCGACGGGTCGGCTCGGCCGCCTCGACGAGCGGCGGCGGCGCTTCTCGCGCTGGCTTTTCGAAGCTCGTGGCGAGGGGCCCGGCCATCGCCTGCGGCGCGCGATCGCTCGGGCGGCGTTCCGCGCCGGCCTGCTCAGCCACACGCGCGACTTCTCGGCGTTCTACGACGTCCTGGTCGAGGGCGGCTTGGCCGCCCGGAGCTTCCAGACTTTGGCGCCACCGCGCGGGTCCGTCCCCGAAGATCTCGAGCGCGCAGCCGGGGCCGTGCGGGCGCTGGTCGAAAGCCCGCTACCGCTCGGAACGGCCGCGTCGTAGTTCACGCCGGCGGCGAGGACGTTCTTGCTGCCCGCGCGCGCCTCTGCTAGCGCTGGCGCAACGGTCGCCACAATCGTTGGCGGGAGGAAGGACTCGTGAAGCCCCGCGTCTTCATCCACACCAATCATCGCCAAATGGTCGGCGCGCGGGTCGCGCACTACGCGCTGCGCCGGGCGAGCGCGCGGCCGGATGCCTTCGACATCGAGATTCTCGACACGGCGGAGTTCCCGTTCCTCCGCGCACGCGAGGGGCAGCTCTACCTGCGCGACGGCGCGAAGCGCCCGTGGCTGTGCGACGACCTCCAGTCCTTCACGCCGCTGCGCTTCCTGCCGCCGGAACGGATGGGATATCGCGGTCGCGCGCTCGTCACGGATCCGGACGTCTTCGCCGTCGGCGATGTTCTCGAGCTGCTGGAGCGAGACCTGCAGGGCCGCGCGATCGCCTGCCGCCGGCGCAGCGGCTCCAAGGGCCGCGCGGGCTTCCAGGCCAGCAGCGTCATGCTGCTCGACTGCGAGAAGCTCTCCCATTGGCGCTGCGCCGAGCAGTTCGCGCGGCTCTTCTCGTTCGAACTCGACTACAGCGACTGGATCGGTCTGCGCCTCGAAGACCCGCTCTCGATCGCTCCGCTGGAAGACCACTGGAACGACTTCGATCACCTCACGCCCGAGACCAGGCTGCTGCACAACACCAAGCGCTGGACGCAGCCGTGGAAGACGGGCCTGCCGATCGACTTCCACCCCGCCGAGACGACGCGCGCGTTTCCGCCGCTCGGCTGGTGGCGCCGCGCGCGACGGCGGCTGCTCGGACCCTACACCGGACTCGGGCACTACCGCCCGCACCCGGATCCGGCGCAGGAGCGCTTCTTTTTCGGCCTGGTCCGCGAATGTCTCGACGCCGGCGAGTTCCCCGAGTCCTGGCTGCGCGAGGAAATGCAGCGCGGACACCTGCGTCACGACGCCTTCGACGTGATGGAGCGCTCCGCGCGGGTGGCCGCCTAGCCCGAAGTTCCCCAGCCGTTTGTAGATAGATCTGCGATCGTACTGAGGAAA
>CAYOHN010000238.1:0-5899 GCA_964403735.1 uncultured Spirochaetales bacterium
GGACCGCTGGAGCTGATCGCGCATGCGCCTTACGACGTTGCGCGGATTCAAAAACGAGAAGACGTACGCGAAATACGGCAACAGCACCACCAGACTCACTGTGACGAGCGCGAGCGAGAGGAACGCGCCAGCGGCGGCGCGCGTCTCGGTGATGTCGTCGTCGCCGAGCCACGCGGGCACCCAGAGCGCCTGCAACACCACGGCGACGAGGAACGCCATCACGGCGACGTTCACCGGATCGCGGACGAAGAGCTGGGTGATCCGGTGGGTGTATCGGTTCGCGGCCAGCTCGGTGACGATGGCGACCACCGTGATCGTGATCGCCAACACGCCGGCCATGACCTCGGCGGTGTTGTCGAGCGCGCTCCCGACGCCAGTCGGTGCGAGCGCGGCGATCGCCTCGAGCACACGCCCGGCGAGAGCCGTCTCCAGCAGCCCCCCGAACGGTCCCGTGGTCAGCACGATCGCGACAGCCGCCAGGGCCCCTCCGGCCAGCCACCAGGCGAGCGCGGGCCCGAGTCCGCGGGTTCGCCAAGAACGACCCGACCGATCCGCGACGTCCGTCACGGGCATTCGAGACCCCCGGGTGCGCTCGGATCCGGGGGCACCGGCAGCCACCCGAGACCCGTCGGGCGAACAGCCGGCGTCGGATCTGTCGGCAGCGCTCGCAACACGGTTCCTCCCGTCGATGCCGATCGCAGCATCGATCCGGCCTTCGAACCGGCCTTCGATCTGGGTCTCGAACCGGGCCTCGAACCCCGGTCTCGATCCGAAGCCGGCTACGATACGCACGGCAATGTAGTGTGTCGAACGGCTCGAGGCCCCTCATGCGCCGGTTTCTCGTCCCCTTCCGACCGCGGCCGCGGCGAACCGGGTATGCTGCCGGTCGGAGGTCCGCCATGCCGAGTGCCGTCCGTCCGGCAATCGCCAACCGCAGGCCGACGCTCGCGTCCCGATTGCGAGACGCAACCATGCAGCGTCTCGGCTCGTTTCCGTATCGCGTGGAGTTCCGGGACTGGGACGGAGAGAGCTGGGCGGCCGGCGGCGATGTCGCGCACTGGAGTGGCCGCACGCTCTCGGTGACGCTTCACGAGCCCGCGGCGGGGCGCGCGCTGCTCGCCGGCGACGTCCTGCGCTTCCTGGACCTGTATCTCGGGGGCGCCGTCGATCTCGACGGCAATCTGTACATCCTCTCGGACCTGCGAACCCACGCGAAGCTGGACCTCTCCTGGCCCCGCGCTCTGGTCCTGCTGCTGCGCCACCGGGCCTTCCAGACGCCGAGCCGGGCCCGTCGCAGCGTCCGCAGCCATTACGACGTGCCGCAGGAGGCGCTCGACGGCTATCTCGATCGCGCCTACCGGGCGTATTCGTGCGCGATCTTCGAGCAGCCCGATCATCTCGACCGAGCCGAGCTGCTGCGGGCCGGTGACGGCCGCGGGGATGACTTCGACTCGCTGGAGAAGGCGCAGTGGCGCAAGTTCCAGGACGCCATCGACTTCATCGCCCCGACGGCCCGAGATCACATCCTCGACATCGGCTGCGGCTACGGCGGACAGCTGGCGGTGGCGCTCGAGTCGCACCCGTTCCAGCGGATCGTCGGATGGACCCATTCGACCAATCAAGTCCGCGAGGGACAGAAAGCGCTATCGGGGTTCGACGTTTCGCGCTGGGAGCTGCGAGAAGGGGACTATCGCGACGACGGCCGCGTGTATCAGCACGTGCTCTCGACCGGGATGATCAGCCACGTCGGACCGCGCGGACTGATCCCCTACGTACGCGAGGTTCGCAAGCGCATCCAGACCGGTGGTCGCTATCTCCATCATGCATTGATGACCCCGCACACCCGGCTTCCGCTCGATTTCTACCCCGGCACGGTCTTCCACAAGCGTTACGTGTGGCCGGGCTATCACTGGTTCACGCTCGGGCAGCACGTCCGAGCGCTCGAGCGCAACGGCTTCGAGGTCCAACGCGCCGTCAACCTGTCCCCGCACTACGAGAAGACCACGGCGGCGTGGTACGAGCGGATGCAAGTGCGGCAGGACGAGATTCGCGAGCGGCTCGGCGCGCCCACATTCCGAGCCTGGCGGCTCTACCTCGCCGGCACGTCTGGAAACTTCCGGAACCGGGGAATCCACGTTTATCGACTCTACTGCGCGGCCGTCTGAGAGTTTGCATGAAAGACTCCACCCCGAATCCGGACACATCTCCGGCGCCCGCCGCCGCCCGAACCGTCCGCGCGACCGTCTGCTTCGCGAACCTCGTCGGCTTCACGGCGCTGTGTGACGCGATCGGTCCGGAGCGCGCCTACGGCGCGGTCACCGGCTGTCTTCGCCTGCTCGACGGCATCGCGCGCCGCCACGGCGGGGCCGTGGACAAATACCTCGGCGACAGCCTGATGTTGGTCTTCGGCCATCCCGTACCCCTGGCGCGACCGGCGGCCGCCGCGGTCCAGGCGGCGCTCGAGATGCGCCAGCAGGTGCGCGACTACGACCGCGAACTCGATCTCCCGGTTCGGCTCCGGTTCCAGGCGGGGATCGCCACCGGGACGATGGTGGCCGGCACCATCGGGAGTCGCATGGTGCGCGAGTTCCACGTGCTCGGCGATGTCGTCAACGTCGCCGCGCGGCTGCGGGCCAAGGCACCCCTCGATGCCGTACGCGTCGACGAGACCACCGCCCGCGAGGCGGGCGACCCCTTCGTCTGGAGTGCCGTCGAACCGCTGGCGCTGAAGGGCAAGTCGCGGACCGTCTCCGCGTGCGACGCCCTGCGCATGCGCAGTCCGCGGGCTCGCCGGTCGCTCGGCGAAGGGTCGGACGTTCGCACGCCGTTGATCGCGCGGGAGCACGAGCTGGATCGGATGCAACGCGCCGCCGAGCGCCTCCGGAACGGCGACGGGGGTGTCCTCTGGCTGACGGGAGCCGAAGGCAGTGGAAAATCACGACTGATCGCGGAGTTCGCTGCCGATCCCGCGATCCTTCCACTCGATTGCGTCACGGTACAACCCGCAGCGGCGGAAGCCGCAGCGGCCGGCAGTGCTGCCAGCGACCTGTGCGCGCTGTTGACGGATTCCGTAGCGCCCCCTCTGCCGATCCTGGCGACCGCGCTGCGCAACGCACTCGAGGCGCAGCGACGTCCGCTGCTGATCGCCGTCGAGGACGCCGAGCGCATCGATGCGGCCTCTCTCGAAGTCTTCGCCGCATTGCTGGATCTCGCGGAGACGCAGCCGCTGCTCTTCCTGATCTCGTCGCGACCGACCCTCGGACCCGCCCTGGCACGCCTGCGAAAGCGCGCACTCGCTCTCGGCGTCCGCTGCGAGGAGATCGTCTTGGAGGCTCTGTCCGCCGAACCCGCCGGTCGACTCGTGGACTCGCTGCTCGGCGACACCGAGCTTCCCGCCCCGGCGCGCGCGCTGCTGCTCGAGCGAGCGGCCGGCAACCCGGCGCGACTCCGACTCGGCGCGCACCTCGCTCCGGCGCTCGCCGCCGAGGGCGATCACGCGGCCGAACGCGACGAGCGCGCCGTCGAGGCGGAGCGACGCCGAGCGACGATCCTGTTCGCCGACATCACCGGCTTCACCGCGATGACCGAACGGCTCGGCGCGGCTCGTGCCTATCCGATCGTCGCGGGTTGCCTGGCACGGCTCGATGAAGTGGCACAGAAGTACGGCGGCCACGTCGAGAAGCACCTGGGCGACTGCGTGATGGCGAGCTTCGGACTCCCGGAGGCGATCGAGGACGCGCCGCGCGCAGCGATCAATGCCGCGATCGAGATGCGCGTGCGCGTGCGCGACTACAACCGGGAGCAGGCGCTCGAGTTCCCGCTCGACGTCCACGCCGGAATCCATACGGGGCTCGGGATCGCCGGCGATGTCAGTGGGCCGCTGCTGCGCGAGTTCGCAGTCCTGGGCGAGCCGGTCGACGTCGCCTCCCGGCTGACGGATCTCGCCGCGGCGGGGCAGATCTTCGTGGGACCCGATACCCAGCGGCTCACCCGCGAGGTCTTCGACTTCCAGCCGCTTCCGCCGATCGAAATCGCCGGCCGAGCGGCGCCGCTCGCTCCCTTCGAGCTGCTCTCGGATCGGGTGCATCTCCATCGCGATAGGGTCGGCCGCGGGCGCCAGGTTTCGGCGGCGCTGATCGGCCGCGACCGCGAGCTGACGCTGCTGCGCGAACGTCTCGGAGGGCTCGAGAGCGGACGCGGCAGCATCGTCTCGCTGATCGCGGAGGCGGGCATCGGCAAGTCGCGTCTCGTCGCCGAGCTGGCCGCGAGTCCAGAGGCGGCCGGTGGCACGTGGCTCGAAGGTCGCTCGCTTTCGAATGGTCGGACGCTGCGCTTCCATCCCTTCGCGGATCTCTTGCGCAGCTGGGCCGGCATCGGTGACGAGGACGACGACGCGTCCGCGTGTCGCCGGCTCGAGAACACCGTCGCGGGGCTCCTCGGTGAAGAGGCCGACGGCGAGACGCCGCTGCTCGCGCTGCTGCTCGGCCTTCCGCTCGAACCTGCGGAGCAGGCACGACTCGAGCGGATCCCGCACGATACGCTCGAGACGCTGCTGCGGCGCGCCGTGGCGCGCGTGCTGCTGCAAACGGCGGCGAATCGGCCCCTCGTCGTGGTGATGGACGACCTGCACTGGGCCGATGACTCGTCCCGCGAGCTGCTGGCGTCGCTACTGCCGTCCGCCGCAGCGCATCCGATCCTGTTCCTGCTGCTCACGCGACCGGGCGGTCCGACGCCGGGACACGGGATCGAGGCGCCTTCGACCGTCGAGGCGATCCAGGTGCGGCTCGAGGCCCTCTCCCGCTCGGCGACGCGCGACCTCCTCGCCCAGCTCTTTGCGGCCGATACGCTTCCGCACGAGACGCGCGCGCAGATCGAGGCGAAGGCGGGCGGCAACCCGTTCTTCGTCGAGGAGGTGGTGCGTTCGCTGCTCGACCAGGGCGCCGTCGAGAACCGCGCCGGTCGGTTTCACGCGACGGCGCGCATCGGGGACGTCGTCATTCCCGACACGCTCCACGAAGTCGTCGCGGCGCGCGTCGACCGGCTCCCCTTGCGGCGCCGCACGCCGCTACAAACTGCGTCGGTGATCGGCCGCAGTTTCCAGGAGTCCGTGTTGGCGACCGTGCTCGATGCGCCGGAGGGCCTGGAACACGACCTCTCCGAACTCGTCGCGGACGAGTTCCTGGTTCCGTGGGACCAGACGCACGGTCGCGAGTGGGCGTTCCAGCATGCGCTCCTCCACGAGGTCACCTACGACGGGCTCCTGGAGGCGCGCCGCCAATCTCTACACCGTCAGGTGGCGAGGGCAGCCGAGACCTGCCTCGCATCCGATACTCCCGGCTGGGCCGGCATGCTCGCATGGCACTACAGCAAAGGGGGCGAGGAAGACCGCGCCGAGGAGTATCTGTTCCGCGCCGGCGAGGAGGCCGCGCGGGTCGCCGCCTCGAGCGAGGCGCTCCACTTCTTCCAGGAGGCCTCGAAACTCTTCCACCTGCGGCACGGCGACGGCGGCGATCCGCGCAAGGCGGCCCGGCTCGCCCGGCAACTGGCGCTCGCGCTCTTCCATCGCGGGCGGCTCGCAGAAGCGGACGAACACTTCGAACGCGCACTGTCTCATCTCGGCGTCACGACCCGCCGGCATCCGACGCACCGGGCGCTCGGGTTCGCTCGCGACATGATCTCCGTCCTCGGCCGGCTGTATCGGGGGACGGGGCGCAGCGCCGGCCGGCCCGCGACGGACCGCGATCGCGAGGTCATCGCGGTGCTGTGGGAGCGCGCGCAAGCGCAGATCACCGTCTCGCCGACGCGCTTCCTCTTCGACAGCATGGCGGGACTCGCGCAGCTCGCGCACCTCGACCCGACGACGGTTCCGGGAGCCGGCGGCCTGTACGCCGGAGCGGTC
>CAYOHN010000239.1:0-5843 GCA_964403735.1 uncultured Spirochaetales bacterium
ACCTGAGGGACGTCCGGCGAGAAGGCCTTCGATGCTGATGTCTTCGTCGAGGTCAGGCCAGTGAACCCCGACTCCAGCGCCAATCAGGCGCCAGTTCTCGCGCTCATCGGGAGTCGCGCGTTGAAGCCGCGGATACCACGCCAGCGGCGCCTTGATCGTTCGGCCGTCCGCAAGATCTACGATCAGCGCATCTCTGGTTGTTCGGACTTCCTCCGCCCGGACGACGGGCACCTCACTCGGCAAAGTACTCACGCCAAGACCTCAGTATCCGTTCGTGGTGTTGTTCCACCAGCCGATCAATTCGCCGAAGCTCGACGCGATCGAAGCCCACGCTTCGTTGCAGCCGAACCGGATCGAGCCGGTACTTAGCGACACCATCGTCTCGTTCGACATGAACATGCGGCGGCTCCTCACGATCACCTGCGAAAATGAAAAAACCGATAAGGACCGATGCGGAGCACCGTCGGCATGCCGAAGTATGATCCCAGCACAAGCTTTCGGCAACACCTGCGGATCGGGCTCCGGGGCGACTCCTTCGGCCGCCGGACAACGGATCGCGGCTCACCTGCGGCCGCGCGCAACCCATGATGGCACGACGGTGGCTGGCCGCGCGATGAGCAACGCAACACGAACCGCGAGCGGACCGCCGCAAAGTCTTTCTGTGCAGCACGCATCACGAGACCGTGTGTCACGAGTACAGAGAGGGTCCGGTTTGACGCGATGACATCCTCGAGGGCTGCGAGCCCACGAGCAAGCGTTTTGGCGGGAGCGTCTCCTCCAGGCGCCCGAGCATGAGGTTCGGTGAACGCTCTCCCTACGAAGTCGCGCCACTCAGGTATGGGATCGGAGGAAAGATGATGCTCGACGAGTCGAGCGTCGGAATGGACGACAAGGTCGAGCGATGCAGCGAGAGGAGAGGCCGTTCGTTGAGCCCGCAGATAGGGACTCGTCACGATGTGATCGACTGGTTCTGCGGCGAGCTTGGCCGCGAGCTCCATGGCCTGCTGCTCTCCCTTCAGGCTGAGCGGGGCCTCCGGTTCTTGGCCTGTCGCCTCGCAGTGCCGGATGAGGAGCACCTGGGTCATTGAACCTGCTTCCGTGCTGCCCAACGGAGTTGTGCTTCAGCTTCCGGGACCCGGCCTCCGAGTTCACCCCAAAGCAACTGAGTGCGACGCCCAGACGGTACCACGCCGGTTTGGAACGCCAGACGAGGCCCGGACAGCTGCGAGCACGTTTGGGGTAGCAGTACGGCGTAGCGGTCGCGAATGAACAGAGCATGCGTCAATGTGCTCTCCGACAGGTGCGCCGGCCCGCGCCGCATTTCCACGCGGCGCTGGTAGCCGAACTGCGCCACAAGGTCTACGGGGAGTCCCGCTCGAAAAGCCGAACCATAGACCCGAACTGCGGTACTACTTCGAGTTCTCGAAAGCCGAGTTCCCGATAGAAGCGCTTCAGTCGATGATTGCCGTCCCAGCAATCGAGGCGAAGCCGCGTGATCCCACGCGTGCTGGCGACTTGTCCGCACCGTGCGATGAGGCTCCGTGATAGACCTTGTCCAGCAGAGGGTCTGGCCACCACGAGTTTGTGTACGTAGAGTGCCACCCCGGGATGCTCATCCCATTCCGGGTATGGATCCGCGACGAGAAAGCAGCCGCCAGCCATTCGTGTGCCTGAGCGGGCCACGATGAGATAGCCGGCCCGAACCCAAACTGTGAAGATCGACCGCTGAGATCGGATAGAGCCTGGCTGCCACTGATGGATCCCGCGTTCCCAGAGCCATGTGGCCGCACCCTCGAGCAGATCCACGAAGCAATCGAGGTCTTCTGAAGTTCCGGTCGCGATCTCGATTCGGTCCAAGCTGGCTCGATTCCCAAGTTCTTCCTGCTGGCATCTATGTAGCCGCAGCAGTCGAACTTGCTGGGCGGCATTCTATCTTTTCCTCTTTCCGGGAGGAAAGAGTTCTGGAGGGTGGCTTCGAGAACGAACCGTCCGATCCGGGGTCGGCCGGTCCTCACCGTTCCGCGAGATGGAGGACCTCAACGGTCGGCATCCCGATCGGCGGGGGACTCGGCTGCGGAGTTCTGCGCGACTGCGGTCATGAGTCCCCAGAGCCAGTCGATCTTGTAGCGATCGATCCGGACTCGGGTGAACCCCGATCGCTCGAGCATGCGACGGAACTCCTCCCGCCCATAGGTTCGGAAGTGCGCCCGATCGAAGATCCGCAGCCAGAGATCGCAGATCCGGCAAGCGAGATAGTCGTCGCACCAATCCGTCAGCACGAGCCGTCCGTCGGTTCGCAGGACTCGGGCCATCTCTTCGAGCGCTCCGTGCGGGTCACGGAAATAGTGGAAGGCGTTCGTGCTCACCACCGTGTCGAAGGACGCATCCGGGAACGGCAGGCATTCGGCGCGACACCGTGCGAGGGGCACCGTTGCGGAGAGTCTCTGGCGCGCCACAGCGAGCATCTCCGGCGAGGCATCCACCCCCGACAGCTTCGCATCAGGCGTGGAGACCGAGAGGGCTTGGAGAAGGGCGCCGGTGCCACAACCGACGTCGAGAAGTTTCTCGCCGGGCGCGATCTCGAGACGCACCAGGGTCTCGCGAAGGGTTTCTCTGACGTAGAAGGACCAGCGTTGGTCGTAGTGGGGTGCGAGCCGGCCGTACTCCGCGAGCACCGCATCCGTGTCGCTCCGCTTCATCGGATTCCTTCGCGGACGTTCCCGCGTCTCCGGCGGGATCGAGAGTGAGCGTACGCTACGGGCTCGGAACGCCGGGGCTTTCCGGCTCCGGTCGCTTCGTATGGGCGAGTGACCGTTCGGGTGTCAGGGGCATCGTCCGGCCAGGACTCGCGCCACGAACGGAGCCTTGGCGTCCGTGTAGGCCTCTCGGTCGAAGCGGAATCGCTCGGCCAGCTCCCGCTTCAGCTCGGCGTACTCGCGTGCGAGCGTCGGATCTTCGCGAAGTGCATCCCGAAAGGCGAGTCGTTGGTTCCAGAGCCGGCTCGTCATCGGAACGAGGTGCAGGTGGTGCGTCCGATGCGCTGGAGAAGGTTTGCAGAACCAGTGCATCTCATCGGATCGATGGGGAGCGTAGCGATAGCCCGCCGACGCGACGGCCCCGATGGCATCCCGGGATGCAGAGAGCCTCTCGACCGGCGCCATGATGTCGATGATGGGCTTGGCGAGCATGCGGGGCACCGCAGTGCTTCCGACGTGCTCGATCTCACCGATGAGCCACGGCGAGAGAAGCGAAGCCAGGACCGTTCTCTCGGAAGCGAAGTTCGCCGGCCAGTCCGGGTCGTAGGGAACGAGCTCGATGGCGGCAACTGACATCCCGCATCCTCGCGGTTCGACCGCGATGTAGAGAGCGCTTCGCCGGGGTCGGGTGCCGGACCCGCTATGGAGCCGCGAGCTCGAACGGGGCGATGACGGGAACGGAGGAGTGCACGATCGGTGAGAATACGCCAACACCGTGTCCCGATGGCAGTCCGCGTTGACGAACCCCCGAATCCGGGCGACGATCCAAGGGTCCGCACGGTCGACCCCCATCTCGGTCAACCCCCCGGACCGGCAAGTCGATACGCCCCGGCGAGCCCCCCGAAAGGTTTGCCATGCTCGTGCTTTCCTCCCGTTCCTCCCGACGACCCCATTCCGGCCCGCGACGCGCGCACGGCTCGGTCGCGGCGCTCGCGCTTGGGTTTGGCGTGCTGGCCATCGGCTGCGCGTCGACTCCCCGCGCTGCGACCGGCGCGGCGTCTGTCGTCGCGGCGCCGGGGTCGGCTGTGGCCGCCGCGGCTCCCGCGCGCGACTTGCAGGCGGAACAGGAACGCGCCGCCCGCGAGCGGGCGTATGTGGATGCGCTCGCGCGGCTGCGCGGCGAGCGCGAGCCGGCGCCCGATCGCGATGCGCCGCCGACCCCGGCGGTGCTGGCGGCGCGCGCGAAGAACTGGGGGTGGATGGTCGATCGCGTCGCGAGCCACGGGATCCCGCGCGAGGACGTCGCCCGGGCGTTCGCCGACGACCGCGTGCCCCCGTTCGACGGGCTGTACTTCGGCCTGAACCCGCGCGAGTCCCGCGCGATGTATCGTCACTTCCTGCGCAGCGATAGCATCGCGCGCGCGCAGCGCTGCGCGGCGGAGCACGCGATGGCGCTCGATGACGCCGAGCGCGTGCACGGCGTCGACGGCTCGGTGCTCGCCGCGATCCTCCACGTCGAGACGGCGTGCGGCCGCAACACCGGTCGCAGCATCGTGCTCCATCGCCTGGCGCGGCTCGCGATGGCGAACGAGCCGCACAACGTCGCCCGCAACCTGTCGCGCAACACGCCGAAGTCCGGCGTCATCGACCCGGAGACCGCGGAGCGCGTGCGCGAACGCGCGCGCTACCTCGAGGGGATCTTCTATCCGCAGGTGGTCGCGACGTTCGAGATCGCCGCGCAGAACGACATCGATCCGCTCGACATCCGCGGCTCGTCGGCGGGCGCGTTCGGCCTGCCGCAGTTCCTGCCGCTCAACTACATCGCGTTCGGCACCGACGGCAACGGCGATGGCAAGGTCAGCCTCTATGACCCGGAGGACGCGATCGCGTCGGCCGCGCGCTTCCTGCGCAGCTACGGCTGGCAGCCGCGCATCTCGGAGTCCAAGCGGCGCGAGATGATCTGGCACTACAACCGCTCGGATGCATACATCGATGCGGTGTTGGGTCTCGCGGGCCGGATCCGCGCGGCCCGAACGATCGAGGTGGCCGTCGCGGCCGCGAGGGCCGCCTCTGGGGCGTCCGAGCTGGCGATGCCGACGGCGGGCGTCGATCTGGGCACGCCGCTGACCGAGCATCCCTGAACGCGTGGCCATCGGCGAAGGCGGACTCTCGATGCTGCAGCGTGCGCTCGCCGTGTGACCACCGCTTCTCGCCGCGCGGGGTCGCGGCCCGGACGCGCTACCTGCCGGCACTCATGGCTTCGTTGAAACGCTCAGGCCCCCTTGCGCAATACGCGCCGATTGCCGACGCGCAGTGTGGTCCGTTCACCGTCGAACAGCTCCATCAGCGGGACAGCGTGCTTGCGCGTGGTGCCGATGAGGTCCTTGTACGCGGGCGTGTCGAGGCCGCCCTGCGCGCGAAGCGCGGCGACGACGCGCTCGCGCAGGGCGTCGACGGCGCCGCAGTCGAACCACAACTCGCCGGGCGCCCGCACGAGCGCGCCTTCCCGCTCGAGGTGCGCGAGTAGCGGCCGCAACTGTCGGGGAGACCTGCCGAACTGCGCGGCCCACTCGTCGAGCGTCGGCGGACGCAGACCGGCCCTGCGCGCGCCGTCCCGGATCGCCTCGGCGACGGCGCGGTCGGCGTCCGAGAGTCCGACGCCGCGCGGAGCATCCGCGAGACGCAGTCCGGTCGACTGCACGACGACACGACCCGCGGCCACGAGGCGCTCGCGTGCGAGTTCCAGCGCCGCCGCCGGCACGTTCTCCGGCAACGCACCGGCCAGCGCGCCGCGGGCGATGCCGGCGGCGAGGGGATGCTCGCGATGCCACGCCTCGAGTGCCGCGACCAGCCGGCGCTCGAGATCGCGTGCGGCGTCCGGGGCGATCAGCAACGTGCCGTCGGCGCTGCGTTCGATGGAACCGGTAGCGGCGAGCCGGTCGATGAGCGAGTCGAGCGCCTCCGGTGGAAGTCCCGTCACGCGCCGCAACGCATCGAGCGAGATCCCATCGAGGCCGGCGCGCACGACGCGCACGAGGACGTCGGCCTCCGGATCGCGCCGGGCGAACACGGCGAGATCCTCCGCCAGCCGCGGATCGCTGCGACGGCGGACTCCGGTCACCCGCTGGGGGGCATTCGGCATCGCCG
>CAYOHN010000240.1:0-5818 GCA_964403735.1 uncultured Spirochaetales bacterium
GCGCCCGAGCAGATCGCCGCGACCCAGAGCGTCATCTTCAACAACCGCATCGATGCCGCGGCCACTGCGCTATTCATGGTGCTGGTCGCCATCGTCGTGCTCGATGCATCTCGCGTCTGGTGGCGGGAGCGACACGCGGTCGAAACGAATCGCGGATCGTCGCTGGCGGGGGCCGAGGCGGTGGGAGCGAAGGAGGTGGGATGAGGAGTCGAAGGACCCGGCTGCAAGCGGCCTTGCGAGAGTTCCGGAGCAGTCTCGGCGCGTTCTTCCGCGGCTTCGCCGGGCTGCCGGGAACGCCGGGCGCGCCGCCGAGTGCGGAGATGCGCGATCCCGCCGCCGCGCGGCGGGCGTTGGAAGAGCGTGCCGCTCAGCGGCGCAACTGCTGCTGACGTGCCGAAACGGAGCCGACGCGCCAGCCGCTTCGCCGACCGCTTCCGCGTGACGAAGCCGAAGAGCTTCCGCCTCTCCCAGATCGATCCGGCGGACACGGGAAAGCTGCGCTCGAAGGAACAGGCCGCTGAGGTGCTCCAGGCCGGCGTGCAGCGGCTCGCTGAGCTGCAGGAGAAGCTCTACGCGCAGGATCGCTGGTCCGTGCTGCTGATCTTCCAGGCGATGGATGCGGCTGGCAAGGACTCGACGATCAAGCACGTGCTGTCTGGCGTGAACCCCCAGGGCTGTCAGGTGGTTTCGTTCAAGCAACCCTCGACCGAGGATCTGGATCACGATTTCCTCTGGCGCAGCGCGCGCCGGCTGCCCGAGCGCGGCCGGATCGGCATCTTCAACCGCTCGTACTACGAGGAAGTGCTGATCGTCCGCGTCCATCCGGAGCTGCTGGCGAAGCAGAAGCTCCCGTCCAAGCTGGTCAGGAAGACGATCTGGAAGGAGCGCTTCGCGGACATCGCCGCGCACGAGCGCTACCTCGCGCGCAACGGGACGGCGATCCGGAAATTCTTCCTGCACGTGTCGCTGGAGGAGCAGAAGAAGCGATTCCTGAGCCGCCTCGACGAGCCCGAGAAGCACTGGAAGTTCTCGCTGGCGGACGTTCACGAGCGCGCGCACTGGGACGCGTACATGCGCGCCTACGAGGACATGATCCGCAACACCTCGACGGCGCACGCACCATGGTACGTCGTCCCGGCGGATCACAAGTGGTTCACGCGGCTGGCGGTCGCCGGGGCCATCATCGACGCGCTCGAGGATCTCGCGCTCGAGTACCCGAAGGTCGATTCCGTGAAGCGACGCGAGCTGGCGACGGCGCGGGAAACGCTCGCGAACGAGGACGGCTAAGAGCAGCGCCCCGACGCAGCGGGGCGGGCACGGTCACGCAGAGGGTCAGACAGAAAGTCAGACAGAAGGACCCGACAGCTCTTCGAGGGGGCGGCGGTCCACGATCCACACCTTCCGGTCCCGCATCACCAGCACTTCGTTCTGTTCGAATGCGCGCATCTGCTTGTTCACCGCTTCTCGTGTCGCCCCGACGAGATTCCCGAGTTCCGTCTGGGACAACTCCAGATCGATGCGTGTTCCATCGGGTTCGTCGACCCCGTACTCGTCGGCCAACGTGACGAGCAGCCGTGCGAGCCGATTGGGCAGGTTCCGGAACAGGGTGTCCTCCATCGCCTGACTCACGTGGGCGAGGCGACTGGCCAGAGCGGCCAGACAGGCGATCGCGATCTCGGGCTTCCGCTGCATCAGGTCGAGCAGGTCGCGGCGACGGATCACCAGGACCTCGAGCGGCGTCAGCGCGGTGACGGTGGCGGTCCGCCGTCCCCCTGCGAGCATGGCCACCTCGCCCACGATCTCCCCTTCCTTGCAGATTGCGAAGGTGATCTCGCGCCCATCCTCGGAAGTGACCGACGCCTTCAACTTGCCCCGGGCGATCGCGTACGCCTCGTCGCTCTTGTCTCCCTGGTGGAACAGCTCTTCCCGGATCGCGAACTCTTTGCGCACGGCGCGTTCGGCGAGTAGCTCGAGCTCCTCCGAGTCGAGTCCGGCGAACACGTAGATCCCGGCCAGGAAATCTCGCCGAGTCTCTGCGGGAGCCGTCGGCTGGTTCGCGTACATCAAGCCAGTGTAGCCGAGGCAAGCGAACCGCTGAAGGGTTTGCCATCCCGCCGGAGCCTGCTGGTGTCGTTCCTCGGCCCGTTTCCGTGAGCATTTCGTGAGCAACCGGAGGGGGGGGGAGTGCTCCGAGTACGCCACGCTGAAGGCGATCGGCTACCCGGGCCCGTTCCTGGCACGCGTGGTGCTCGAGCAGGCGCTGCTCGGCTACCTCTTCCAGGCGCGCAATCTCCTCGAGGTCCCGACGGCGGAGCAGAACGTGGCGATCTCTGCACGTTTCGACGAGTCGCTGCCGGCGGCGCGATGGCGCGCCCGGGCGGTCGAGATGCTCGCAGCGGTCGGGCTCGGGGGCTGTGCCCATCTCCACCCGAGTCGGCTGTCGGGAGGACAACGTCAACGAGTCGCGATCGTCCGCGCGATCTGGCGCGGAGCCGGGGAGTCAGCGTTCTACTGGTGACACACGATCACCGCATCCTCGACGTGGCGGACCGGGTCCTTCAGCTCGAGGATGGCCAGCTCGTTCCTGGCGCCGCGCTTCCGCCGGTCGGAGTCGCTTCGCTTTCGGAGCGAAGCAAGGTCCCCGGATCGGATACACTTCCGATACTGTGATCGACGTCTGCGTACGTTTCGGGAGGTTCGAGCTCGATTCGAGCCAGGGAACCCTGCACGATCCCGACGGCCGGGTCGTGCTGTCGCCGCTCAGCGGGCGGCTGCTGGCCTATCTGATCGCGCACCGAGACCGGGTCGTTCCGTTCGCGGAGGTCCGCCGCGAAGTCTGGGCGGGGGTCCACATCGGCGAGGCGGCGGTCCGCCAGGCGGTTCGCCAGCTCCGCGATGCTCTCGGAGACGACGGCCGACAGCAGCTCGTGGTCAAGACACTGCGCGGAGTCGGCTATCGCTTCGTCGCTCCGGTCACCACACGCCCGGCCGGCGAACAAACTTCTGTTCCATCTGGACGCTACATCGGGCGCGAGACGATGCTCGGAGACCTTCACGCGCAGCTCGAGAGTGCGCTCGGGGGGGCGGGTCGAATCGTCCTGTTGAGCGGAGAGCCCGGCGTCGGCAAGAGCCGCACCGCGCAGGAAATCCTGCTCGCGGCCCGCGCGCGCGATGCGCTCGCGCTCGGCGCCAGCGGTGGATCTCATAGCGGCGCTCCCCCCTACTGGGCCTGGTCCACCGTGTTCTCGACGCTCTCCTGGCAGCGTCCGGCGGCGGCGCTGCGTCGAGAGTTCGAAGGCCTCGCCCCGCGATTCCTGGACGCTGCGCAGGGCGAGGACGCCGCCGGAAGAGCCGACGATGTTGCGCGCTACCAGCTCTTCGACGAGGCGACCCGTTGTCTCGAACGAGCGAGCGCGATCACGCCGATCGTGCTCTTCTTCGACGACCTTCACGATGCCGGGACCGGGTCGCTGGAGCTTCTCGAGTTCGTCACACGGAGGATCGGCAACGCTCCGTTGCTGATCCTCGCGGCGTATCGCCGCGAGCAGGCGCTCGCGAGGGCGGATCTGGTGGAGACCATCGGCCGACTCGCGCAACTCCCCAGCGTGTCGTCGATCGAGATCGGACCGCTCGATGACGCCGAGACCGCGCATCTGATCGCAACGTCGGATCTTCCCGACGGCAGTGACTCTCTCGTGGCGCGGCTCACGCAGGCGGTCCGCGGCAATCCGCTCTACGCAGTCGAGTTGACGCGCTATCTCCGCTCCCGCGTAGGCGAACCCGGATCGGCGCGTCCCGATTGGAGCGAGACGATCCTGAAGGGCGTCCAGCATCTCCTCGCTGCCCGCCTCGCGATGCTCTCCGGGCCAGCGCGGAGAGCGATCGAGCTCGCCGCGTGTCTGGGTGTCGAGTTCGATTCCCAGGTGCTGCAAAGGGTCGACCCCGAGGCCGAGCTCGACGACGCAGTGGCCGAAGCGCGTGCGCTCGGGATGCTCATCTGCGCGGGCAGATCCGTCCGCTTCTCCCATCCGCTGATCCGCGAAGCCGTACTGGCGCGTCTTCTCGAGGATCCCGACCACAAGCGCCGTCTGCATCTACAGCTCTCCGACGCCTACTCCGAGAGGGAGCCCCCTTGCGTCGCCGAGATCGCGTTTCACCTGGCGGCCGCCGATCCGCTCGGGGATCCGGAACGCACGCTGCGGGCGCTGATCCTCGCGGCCGAGCAGGCGGAAGCGGTCTTCGACGACGCCCAGGCCTGGTCGCTCTACGAACGCGCGATCGCCATCTCGGACCGCGGGTCGATCCAGGCCCCGGCCCTTCGGTGTCGGCTCCTGATCGCCGCCGGACGCGTCGGGATGCGGACCTCTCGGTCAGACGAGGCCTGCGGGCTGTTGCGCGAGGCGCTGGCGATCGCGCGTCGCTGCGAGGAGCCGGAACTCGTTCGGTGCGCCGTGCTCGGTCTGGCGGATCGCGACGCCTACCTCCCGACGCCGGAATCCGACGCCGTCGAAGTGCTCGAAGAGGCGCTCGAAGACGAAGCGCCGGGCGATCCCGGTCTTCGCGTCGGCCTCTTGGCGGCGCTGGCCCGACATCTCCGCCATCGTCCCGGCGGCGCCAGCCGGGCTCGGGCCCTGATGGACGAGGCGCTCCAACTGGCCAAGTCCGTCGGCGACGCGGCGGCTCTCGCCCAGGCACTCGAGGACGCGTCCATGCTCCACTGGAGCGTCGAGGACCCGGCGGGATGGATCCGCCTGAACCGTCGCATCGTGGAGGCGGCGAGCGAAGCGCGACAGGTCGGGCTGCTCTTCCGCGGCGTCAAGGGCCTCGCCACGGGCTATCTCGAGATCGGCGACCGCCCCGCCGCGGAACGCGAGATGGCCCGCTGCGCGGAACTCGCCGCACAAGCGCCCGCCCCGTTCCTGCGCGCCCTCGTTCGCCTGCACCGCGGTTGCCTCGCGCTGCTCGACGGTCGTTTCGACGAGGCCGAGACCCACATCGCGCCGGAGCTGCAGAGCGGGCTGCTGGGGATCGCACCGCTGGCGGCCGGGCAGCTCTACACGCTGCGACTCGAAACCGGGCGCGTCGGCGAGCTGGAGCCAGCGCTCCGCAGCCTGGTCGAGAGCTCTCCCGAAGTCGGCGCCTGGCGGTTCGGATTGGCGCGATTGCTGGTCGAAGTCGGGCGGCGCGACGAGGCGGCGGAACGGCTACGCGTCGGGATGCCGGTGGCCGAGCTGCCGCGAGACCGCAATTGGCTCTTGGCGGGCGCTCTGGCGGCCGAGACGGCCGCCCTGCTCGGCGACGAGCGTCTGTGCACGGAACTCTTCGAGACGCTGGTGCCCTACGCGCGCGTGAATCTCGTGCTCGGACACGGCGCGCTGGTCTTCGGGAACACCGCCCACTACCTGGGTCTGCTGGCGATGGCGCTCGGCCGGCGCGAGCAGGCGGAGTCGCTCCTGCGCTCCGCGTTGGCGATGCACACGCAGCTGCGTTCGCGGCCGTGGATGCTGCGAACCCGGATCGCGCTGGCCCGGAACGACGCCGAGGCATCACCGCCCGCGGCGCGAGCCGCGCGGGCGCGCGAACTGCGCGGCGAGGCGGCATCGCTCGGTGTGGCGGGTTTGCTGGTGCGGGAGCTCGCGACGACGACCCGCGCGCGCTGAGCCCCGGGATCGCCCGCCAGACGGCGCGAGCCCCGAGGGGGATCCGTCTTCCAGGCGATCCGAGGCGGAAGCGGTTCTCCGGTCTTGCCTCCGCGCCGCCGCCGCAGACTGGCCAACGCTCACGATCTTCTCACACACGCACCGTCGCGCTCCGGCGA
>CAYOHN010000241.1:0-5812 GCA_964403735.1 uncultured Spirochaetales bacterium
AGACGACGAGCCGGAGGTTGGCCTCGATCAATTCGCACTTGGCCTGGTCCGTGCGCATCTCCGCGTCGGCGAGCGCGTCGAGCGCGGAGCGCACGTCGTGGCGCGACATTCGGGCGGCGGACTCGCGGCGCAGAATCTCGTTCTCCAACTGGGCGAGCTGCTGCGCGGCGGCGGCGATGCGATCGCCATCTGCGCCGAGCCGGATCAGTGCCTCGCGCCCGCGGCGGCTCTTGCGGGTCGCCAGCAGCGCCATGTCGCGGAACTCGTCCGGCAGCAGGCCGAACGGCTCCGTGGTTCGGAACGCCGCAGCCTCGAGTCGATCGAACTCCTCGCCGAGCGCGCGCAGCCCTGACTTGATGGCAGCCGCGCGCACCGCCGAGAAGCGCATCTCGCACAACTGGGCCGCGGCCTGGTCGAGCAGCTCGCCGATCTCGCCGCGCAACCGCGCGCGCGCCACCTCACCAGTGCGCGGGTTGGCGATCGCGCCGAGCCGACGCGTGACCTCTCCGTCGAGCCGGCGCAGATGCGCAAAGCACCGCAACAACTCGCACCGGCGCTCCTCGAGCGGATCCTCGACCAGCTCGCCCGCCGCCGCATCCGCCACACGAGACGCCGCTCCGGAGCCGGCGGACCGCGCGCCGAGTGTCGGCTCCGCCATCTCGTCGCCGGCTTCGTCGTCGCCGTCCGTGTCGGCGAGTTCGGCGGCGAGGCCATCGACGAGGTCCGCGAGATCCAAGCGGCCCTTGCGCAGCTCGTCGCCTAGCCGCAGGACCTCGGCAATCCCGTACGGCGACGCGACCACCGCGCGCATCTGGCCCTCGATGCCGGCCTCGATGCGCTGCGCGATGGTCACCTCGCCCTCGCGGGTCAGCAGCGAGACCTGTCCCATCTCGCGCAGATACACACGAACAGGATCATTGCTCGGCGCGACTGCCTCGGCTATACCCACTTCGCGCATCGTGCCGCCGCGGCGCTGGCGCGGTGGCACGGCTTCGATGACTTCGATGTCCTGTTCCCCGAACATTGCCAAGACTGCATCGATGCGCTCCGACGAAACGCGTTCCGGCAGCGCGGCGTGAACCTCGTCGAACGTCACATAGCCCTTGCGACGGCCTTCCCGGAGCAACTGCTCGAACCCCGGTGTCGCCGGCACTGCGAAAGACGTGGCAGGACCAGCGGTGGGCGACACCATGCCGGCAGGCGGCGCATCGACCGCCTTCGGTGTCTCGACAGAGGATCCTCCCCGTCGGGTGGTGCTTCGATCGGGCGCAGGCGTCGAGCTGGACATGGGGGCTCCTCTTTCGCGTGTCACATTCTCGCGTCAGATGCCGTCGTCAGATGCCGTCACCAGGGATTGCCGTGAGATGTTGCCATGAGATGCTCTCGTCACATCATCTTGTCGCAACAGGTCATCACGAATGCGCGGCCCGGCCCGTCGCGAGATCCGGTTCGAGCCGCTTCTGCTGTTGGATTCGATGCTTCTCCTCGAGAATCGCCTGTCGTTCCTCATCCGACCCCGCCTGACGGAGTCGCTGCGTGAGCTGGCGGTCCTGCTCGGCATGCCGTCGCTGGCGCAGTCTCCGGAACGTATCGCGCATCGCGGCGATCGCCGCCTCTTCCTCGCCTTCCGGCGACGCTTCGACCGCCAACGCACACAGCTCGGCGCCGGCGTCGCCACCGAGCTGCTCGGCGAGCGCACCGAGATCTGCGTCGCTGCGATCGCCGAGCGTGTCCACCAGAGTGGACAACACGCGATCCCACGGCGCCGGCAGCCACGTGGCCATTTCTTCGATCTCTTCGGGATCGATGGAACGCGTGAGCGCCGGGAAGTGCACGAGCGTTCGCGCGAGCGCGCGTGCCCAGCGCGCCTCGGTCGTCTCGACGCGCGGCCCGCTGGTGCGCGGTTCATCGCCGAGTCTGGACTGTGTCTGTTCTCGGACGGGATCCGATTCCGATGCCACCGCCGACGCGCTCGGGCGATTCCCTGCGAGACGCGCGCGTTCGCGACGCACCGCGGCGTCGACTTCGGCGACCGGGACGCCCGCGGCGAACGAGAGCTGGCGCGCGGTCTCGCCGCGCTCAACCGGATCCGGGAGCAGGACCAGCAGCGGCGCGACGGCGGCGACGACATCCGCCTTTTCCCACGGCGTCGCGCAGCCGCGCGCGACGGCGCGCCGGATCACACCGTCGAGCGCCGGCGTCGCGTCCGCGACGAGTTGGCGCAGCGCGTCGGCGCCGCGGGTCTCCAGGTACGTGTCGGGATCCTCGCCCGCCGGGAGCTCCACGGCGCGCACGCGCAACCCTTCCGGCAACAGCAACAGCAACGAGCGCTCGACGGCGCGCTGGCCGGCGGCATCGCCGTCGAACAACAGGACCACCTCCCGCGTGCGCCGGCAGAGCTGGCGCGCGTGGTCCGGCGTGAGTGCTGTACCGCACGTCGCCAGCGCCTCGCCGACGTCGGCGCGCGCGAGCGCGATGCGGTCGAAGTAGCCCTCGACGACGACGGCGCGCCCGGCGCGGCGGATGGCCTCGAGTGCGTCCGGCATCCCGTAGAGCGCCTCGCGCTTGCGGAACAGAGGGCTCTCCGGTGTGTTCAGGTACTTCGGCTCGGGCGCCGTGCCGTCGCGCCCGGGCAGCGCGCGGCCGCCGAACGCGATGGCATCGCCGCGCACGTCGCGGATCGGGAAGACGACACGTCCGCGCAGCCGGTCGTAGTGCCCGCGCTGGCCCTCGCCGAGCAACCCGGCGCGCACGCCGAGTTCCGCCGGCACGTCGGCGGCACCGAGCGCGCGCACCAAGGCGTCCCAGCGATCCGGCGCGAACCCGATGCCGAAACGCGCGACCTGCTCGTCGTCGAGCCCGCGCTTCGCCAGGTACGCGCGCGCGACCGCACCCTCGGGGGTCTTCAGCGCGTCGCGATAGAAGCGCTCGGCCACCGCGCACGCAGCGCGCAGCCGCCGGCCGATGCCGGCTTCGACGTCGCTGCGCTCCTCGGGGACCTCGATGCCACAGTCTCGCGCGAGCGAGCGGACGGCTTCCGGGAACGTGAGGTTGTCGTGCCGCATCAGGAATGCGAACGCGTTCCCGCCGGCGGCACAGCCGAAGCAGTGGAAGATGCCGAGCTGCGGATTGACGTGGAAGGAGGGCGTCTTCTCGTGATGGAACGGACACAGGCCCTTGAAGGAGCGGCCGGCCTGTTTCAGCGCGACGTAGCGGCCGACGAGATCGACGAGATCGACGCGGTTGCGGATCGCTTCGATCGTCTCCTCGGGGATCCGTCCCACGCCGCCTCCGTCGAGTCCGTAACTCCGTCGCTTCACTCCGTAGAGTGGGCCCTGCCGGGAGTCGCGGGGAGATCGTCGGGGTGCCCTCGGCGCTCGCCCCGCGCGTCCGTCAGCGCGCCATCTTGCGCAACTTCTTCAGCGCGCGCTTGCGCGCCGCCGCCGCCTTCTTCTTCTTGCGCACGCTCGGCTTGTCATACGCCTCGCGGCGCCGCAGCTCCGTCAGGATGCCGGCCTTCTCGACCTGCTTCTTGAAGCGGCGCATGGCGGCTTCGATGGGCTCGTTGTCCTTGAGCTTCACGACCGGCAAGAAAACTCTCCGTCTCTTCTCGATGCCGTCGCGATTGCGTGATCGCCGGCGTCTCGAAGCCTCTCCGTTAGGGGTAAGTGGCGGTGGCAGCACCGGAAGTGTCAGATCCCGACGTCCCGGCATTGCGGCGTTGCGGCCTGCCGTCACGCGACGCGCAGCCAGGAAGATGCGCAGCCAACAGGCAGAGAAAAAGCCAGAGCAACGACTGGGAGGGCGCCGTGCAGCCAGATCACAGCGAAGGGATCCCATGCGATCCCGACGCGACTGGCCACGGTAACGAAGGGGCGAGAAGCCGGCAACGAGACCCGGGCCGGCTTCCGCCGCGAGCCTCAGCCCGGCGCGACCGGCGGCCGCACCGGGATGCCCAGCTCGAGCAGGCGCGCCTTGACCTCGCCGACCGTGGTCTTGCGGAAATGGAAGATCGACGCGGCCAGCGCCGCCTGCGCATGGCCACCGCGCGGCCCGTCGTCGAGCGCCGCGGCGAGATCCTCCGCGCTGCCGCCGCCGCCGGATGCGATCACCGGGATGGCCACGGCGTCGGCGACGGCCCGGACCAGCTCGAGGTCGTAGCCACTGCGGGTCCCATCCTGGTCCATGCTGGTGAGCAGCAGCTCCCCGGCGCCGGCCGCCGCCATCCGGCGCGCCCAGTCGATCGCGTCGAGGCCCGTCGGCCGCCGGCCGCCGTGCGTGCACACCTCCCAGCGCGGCGCCTCGCCGGCCATCGCGCTGTCTTCGGCCGCCGCGACCCGCCGCGCATCGATCGCCACCACCAGGTTCGCGCTGCCGATCTTCACGGCCGCTTCGCCGACGAGCTCCGGATGTTCGACGGCCGCCGTCATGATCGAGACCTTGTCGGCGCCGGCATTCAGCAGGTCGCGAATGTCCTGCAGCGTCCGGACGCCGCCTCCGACGGTGAGCGGCATGAAGACGGTCTCTGCCGTGCGCGCGACGACGTCGAGCAGGATGCGCCGGCGCTCGTGACTGGCCGTGATGTCGAGGAAGGTGATCTCGTCGGCTTCCTGCTCGTCGTAGAGACGCGCCACCTCCACCGGGTCTCCGGCGTCGACGTGGTTCACGTACTGCACGCCCTTCACGACACGACCCTGGTCGACGTCCAGACACGGGATGATCCGCTTCAGCAGCATGCCGGGCTCTCCTCCGCCGGCGCCGTCGCGCACACCCGCAGTGCGGCGGCGAGATCGACGGCGCCGGTGTAGAGCGCCCGGCCGATGATGACGCCGGTGATGCCGTCGCGCGCCCGAGCCGCGGCCGCACGGACGTGATCGAGCGAGCCGACACCGCCCGACGCGATCACCGGGATCGGCACTGCGGCGGCCAGCGCGACGGCGCCGTCGAGGTCCGGACCGCTGCCCATCCCGTCGCGCGCGATGTCGGTATAGATCAGCGCGGCGACACCGGCGTCGGCAAACAGCCGCGCGGCCTCGAGCGCGGTGGTCTCGCTGGTCTCGAGCCAGCCCGACACCGCGACGCATCCCGCACGCGCATCGATCCCCACGGCGATGCGCCCGGGAAAGCGCCGCGCGGCCTCGCGCACCAGCGGCGGATCGCGCAGCGCCGCGGTGCCGAGGATCGCGCGCTCGACGCCCTCGGCAAGCGACTCCTCGATCGCGGCGAGTGTGCGCAGCCCGCCGCCGAGTTGCACCGGGACGCCCGCAGCCGCCGCGGCGGCGAAGATCGCCGTGCGCCCGTCGCGATTGACGGCGCGGCCATCGCGCGCTCCGTCGAGATCGACCACGTGCAGCCGGCGGATGCCGGCGGCGAGGAACTGGGCCGCCGTTTCGCCGGGATCCTCGCCATACACCGTCGCGCGATCATAGTCGCCCTGCGCGAGCCGCACGCAGCGTCCGCCCAGCAGGTCGATCGCGGGGATCAACTCGAAGGCCTTCGGCGCCGAGGGGACTGAGCGGGTCATGGAACTGCGCTCATCGCACCGTTCACGGCGCGACGAGCGGCACCATCTGCGCCACCTCTTTGGCGCCGAAGCGGGCGAGCTCCTCGGCGGTGAGCCAGCGCAGGCCGGCGCCGGGATAGCGCGGCGCGCGCAGCAGATTGGCGCTGAACGCCACCTGCGTCTCGTCGAACGCGCCGGACCACAACAGCGCGCCGGCCGGTGCCGAAACGATGCGCACGTCGAAGCCGACGCTCGACGGGTGCGTCGAGCCCATCGACTGGCCCGTGCGCTCCCGGAAGCGGTAGACGG
>CAYOHN010000242.1:0-5812 GCA_964403735.1 uncultured Spirochaetales bacterium
CCACGCTTCGGGATCGAGCTGCTCGGAAAGCTCCAGCGAGCCTTTGACGTCGGCAAAGAGCACGGTGACCTGCTTGCGCTCGCCTTCGAGCGCAGACTTGGATCGAAGGATCTTGTCGGCGAGGTGCTTGGGCGTGTAGGAGCGCGGGTCCGGTGCGGGTCGCCGAGGCGCCGGGGCGCTCTCGAGGGCGCGGCTCGCGGCGACGAGGACCGAACCCTCGCGGATCGCCACACCCTGCACGTCGACCAGCTCGGCGATGAGCTCCTCGAGCTCGTCGCCGGCGAGGTCGAGCTCGCGGGCGAGCGCGCGCGCGGAGAGCCGTCCCTGTTGTTCGAGGACGTCTCTCGCGCGCTGGAGCTTCGCGACGAAGCTCACGCCGGCTGCTTGCGCGGACCCTTCATGCGCGAGGGACCTCCGCCGTGAATCCGAGGAGCGCGGCGTTGGCGCGCACGCGATCGTCGGCGGTCAGGATGGCGAGATCGGGGAACGACTGGCGAAGGAAGAGGGCGCTCGCGAGATGGATGGCGTCGAGCGTGCGCACGGGTTCACTCGGGAAACCGTCTTCGGCGCGCCGTGCGATCTCCTCCGAGATCTCGAGGATCGCCCAGGTGGAACTCGCCTGGGCGAAAACGGCCAGCAGGTCTGCGGCCTGCGCTGCAGTGACGCGCCCCTCGCGCTCGGCTCGGCGCACGACCCGGCGCGTCTCGATCAGGGCGAGGCGCGACGAAACGACCTTCTGCGCCGCCGCGAGCGCCGATCGGATCGTCTCGCCGCCGTGCTCGGCGAAGAGCCAGCGGAGCACCGCGCTCGTCTCGGCGTAGAGCGTCACCGCTCACCGCGTTCCGCGTCGAGGAGGTCGCCGCTCCGAACCGTGCGTGCGAGCGGCGACGGCCGGTACGCATCGGGATCCTGCACCAGGCCCGGTGCGAGGACGCCGGCAGCAGCGAGCCGCTCGAGGATCTGGTCGTGCGCGCCGAGCACCGCGCCGGCGCTCGGCTTCCGGAGCTCCGCGACGACGACGCCGCGGTCGGTCACGAGCACGACCTCCCCATTCTTCACCTCGCGCAGGTAGGCGCTGAGGCGGTTCTTCAGCTCTTTTACAGCGACGGCTTTCATGGACGGCAAAGTAGCTCCATGTAGCTACCGGCAGCAACCGCCGCAGAGCCGGGTCGCTCGAGCCGGGCTTGCCGCGATCCGCTGCGCGACCGCGCCCGGTGCCCCTTCAGATCGCTCGGGGCCCCGCGAGCGGGTTCTCGAAGCGGAGGTCGGGGAAGCGCGCGAAGTCGCCGTCCGTCGAGGTGAGGATCAGGCCGTGCTCGATGGCGAGGGCAGCCAGGTGCGCGTCCGGGATCAGATTCGCGCGCACGGTTCCGTCGGTGAGGAGCCGGCCCAGGACCTCGCGGTGTCGCTCCGTCGGCGCCGGGATCCACGCGGCCTCGCAGTCGAGCCACTCCTCGACCTGTTGCCAGGCCGCGCGACTCGCGGCCGGCCGTTCGAACACGCGCGGGTTCGTGACGAGGCGCAGGAAGGCGAGCAGGCTCGGCCACGGGAGACCGACGCGTGCGCTTCCGTTCAATCGCTCGTCCAGCCAGCTGCGCGCGCGCTTGTGCTGCGCGAAGCCCGCAACTTGCGCGTAAGCGAGAAGATTCGCATCGACCCGGATCAGCGAAAGGCCTCCCCGTCCGCGATCGCGAGTGCCTCGGCGACGTCGTCGACGTTCTCGAGCAGGCGGCGCCCCAGCGAGACGGACTTGGTCGTACGGCGTTTGCGAGCTGCGCGCGGCGCGTCGAGGCGTGCGAGCCCTTCCCGAAGCGCCTCGTTCACGAGCTGTTTCAGGGAAACCCGGCGCGCTCGCCTCGTCCGTTCGAGCAGGCGGGCCACGAGGTGATAGAGTGGCTCCGTCGATGGCTCGGAGGCCGCGATGGCGAACGCATGCCTCGAGATCGTGCTGATGCGACAGCTCGCGAGCTGTCTCGCAGTTCCGATCCTCGTCTTCGATCGCCACCTCGATCTGGTCTTCTTCAACGAGTCGGCCGAGCCGATCCTCGGCAAGCGCTTCGACGAGACCGGCGCCATCCAACGCGCCGAGTGGAGCTCCGTGTTCCAGACGAGCGATGCCACCGGCGCGGAGATTCCGCCTGCCGAACGACCGCTCGCCATCGCCATAGACCAGCGCCGGCCGGCGCACCTGCGCTTCGAGCTGAAGGGGCTCGACGGAGTGATGCGGACGGTCGAGGGCCTGGCGTTTCCGCTCGAGACGGCGCAGGCCGGACTCGTGGGAGCCGTCAGCATCTTCTGGGAGGTCGGTGCGCGCGCGGCGCCGCCGCTCACCGGCGCGACGAGAAGGAACCCATCGCTCTCGCGGCTCGACGTCGAGGCGATCCTGCTGCGCAGACTCGCGGCGCGCCTGCGCATGCCGATGCTGATGGTCGAGCCCGACGGTCGCATCGTCTATTGCAACCCGGCGGCCGAGCCGCTGCTCGGCAGTTCACTCGCGCGCATCGACGGGATGGCGCTGCCGGACTGGTACGACGCATTCCAGCCCAGCGACGAGGACGGCGTGCCGATCGCGCAGCAGGATCATCCGCTGAACGTCGCCCGCACGCGCCGCGAGCCCTGCCACGCGCGCTTCTTCTATCGCGGTCTCGACGGGAAGAGGCACGGCATCGAAGGCACGGCGTTCCCGCTGGTCGGCCAGTGCGATCGCCACCTGGGCGCCGTCGGCATCTTCTGGGAGGATCCGCGATGAAGGTCACGCTGTGGGGCACGCGCGGCTCGCTCGCGACGCCCGGGCCGGAGACCACGCGCTACGGAGGCAACACCTCGTGCGTCGCGGTCGAAGCCGCCGACGGCACGCTGCTCGTGCTCGATGCGGGGACCGGCATCCGGCGCCTCGGCGACGCGGTCGTCGATCGGATCGCCCGCGTCGATCTGCTGCTCACGCATCTGCACATGGACCACGTGCAGGGACTCGGCTTCTTCGAGCCGCTGTTCCGGCCGTCGCTGGAGGTCCATCTTTGGGGGCCTTCGTCGACGACGCAGGATCTGCGCGCGCGGCTCGGCCGTTACCTCTCGCCGCCGCTCTTCCCGGTCCGCCTGCGCGACCTGCCGCGCCAGCCGTTGCTACACGATTCGGTGAAGGAAGGGTGCTTCGTGATCGGACCCTTCACCGTCCATGCGGAGCTCGTCTGTCATCCCGGCCCCACGGTGGGCTACCGCATCGAGGCCGAGGGCGCCTCGCTCGCGTACCTCCCGGACCACGAGCCAGTGCTCGGTCTCGACGCCTTCCCGGACGACCCCGACGACATCCCCGGGCTCGGGCTCGCGGCGGGTGTGGACCTGTTGATCCACGATGCGATGTACACCGTCGCGGAGTATCCGGAGCACGTCGGCTGGGGACACAGCTCCCTCGCCGACGCGATGGCGTTTGCGGCGGCGGCGCGCGTGAAGCGGTTGGTACCGTTCCATCACGATCCGAGCCACGGAGACGAAATGCTCGACCGGCTCTTCGCGGACGCGACGGCGTCGCCGCTGCCGTTCGAGCTGCTGCGCGGCGAGGAAGGCGCCTGCTATGAGCTGCGCGCGCGCTAGCCTCGAGTTCAATGAGACGGCGGACGACAGCGGAACGGCGCAAGAAAGGGCCTTCGGGCTCGGTGCGGATCGCGTTGCTGCTGGCGCTCTGCGCCGCGCCGCCCGCCGCGACCGCGCAGCCCGACGGGGAGGGCCTAGGTCCCGCGCCCCGCGACGCGGAGGGCCGCTTCGTGAACTCCGTCGGCGAGATCGGGCACGGCGGCCTCTCGGTGCGCCTGCCGTTCTTCTTGCGCCGCATCGCCGGCTCCTTCCGCGAGCGGCCGGGCGCCCCCGGTGTCGTCGCGAACGATGGCGCATTCCTGCGCGAGAACGCGCTGCACAGCGCGCCGACCGTTACGTGGATCGGTCACGCCACGCTGCTCGTGCAGATGGACCACGTCACCTTCCTCACCGACCCGATCTGGTCCGACACCGCGAGCCCCGTGTCGTTCGTCGGGCCGCGGCGCTTCGTGGCGCCGGGTCTCGCACTCGAAGCGCTGCCGCCGATCGACTTCGTCGTCGTCTCGCACAACCACTACGACCACCTCGATCTCGCGACGCTCACCGCGCTCGCCGCGCGCAGCGGCGAGACGCGCTTCTTCGTGCCGCTCGGCAATGGCGCGCTGCTGCTCGAGAAGGGCATCGAGAACGTCGTCGAACTCGACTGGGGGGAGTCGCGCGAGCACCGCGGCGTTCGCATCTCCTGCCTGCCGACACAGCACTGGAGCAAGCGGAGCCTCGGTGACGACAACGAGACGCTCTGGGCGTCATGGGCGGTGGTCGGCTCCGAGCGAAGCTTCTACTTCGCCGGCGACACCGGCTGGTTCGAAGGCTTCGCGCGGATCGCCGAGGTGTTCGGCTCGTTCGACCTGGCCGCCGTCCCGATCGGCGCCTACGAGCCGTCGGCGATGATGCGCGCCGCCCACATGAATCCCGAAGAGGCCGTGCGCGCCGCTCTCACGCTGCGCGCGCGCCGCGCGCTCGCGATCCACTACGGCACCTTCGATCTCTCCGACGAGCCGCTCGACGAACCTCCCCAGCGCTTCCGTGACGCCGCCGACGAGCAGGGTCTCGGGCGCGACGCCGCGTGGGTGCTGCGCGTCGGAGAGACGCGGGGCTTCTGAGAGTCGCGCTCCTCCAATCGCTCGCCGCTCGCCTGCCATTGGCGCTCGCGCACGGGCAACCAGTCCCACCAGCGGCTCCGCGTCCGCGTCACCACCTCCGTCTCGTCGTCCGGCGTGCGGGCGTAGAGACAGCGCCCGCCCTCGACGATCTCGTGGGCAAGGACGATCGGAGCGTCGTCGAGGCTCACCAGATCGATGGCGAGACCGGCGTGCTCTTGAAGCCGCCCCTGGAGGTCGAGCAGCTCGGGGAGCGCCAGCGGTGGCTGCGCGCAGACGGCGAGATCCACGTCACGCGGCGGAAGTATGCCCTGCCGCGCGGCCGAGCCGAAGAGAAACACGACGCGGATCCGCGGCTCTGCGGCGAGAAGCTCCGCCGCACGCTGAATCGCTTCGCCGAGCGGTTGCATGGCGCGCTCAAAGTAGCACGCGACGCACCCGAACGGCCCCACGTCACCCACGCGCGGGTCGCTACGCGTCGAAGCGCGCGAGCGTCTGGTCGAGATGCCCGGGTTCGAAGAACTCGTAGCCCGCGACCCGAACGTCCCGGTAGCGCGTACGGGCGCCGCGGAGATCGACGCGAAGGCGTCGCCCGTCGCGGCGGGGTCGGACGCCATGAAGCGGCGGGCGGTTCCGGATCGAGGCGCTCGTGCAGCACCGTCGAGCCGACCCGATCGACGAACATGCTCGTCATGATCTTGCGCGTGTCGCCGATCGGCGTCGGACCGGTTCGATCCATTCGCCCGCCGTCGGTTCGCTGCGCGCTCCGCGTGCGGGCGCCCCCACTCGACGCAGGATTTCGCGGTGGGGCACAGCCCTTCCGATGACTGGCGACGTCGCGCGCGCTTTGGTGTCGCGGGTCCGGGGATTGCGGTTCGGCGAGATCCCCGAGGGGGAAATCTCTCTTCGGTAGAGATGAGAATTGATATTCTGATCTATTGACAGGCCTGATCTCCTGAAGTAAAAAAAAAGAACCAGAACATTGATTCTGGATTGGTCTCCGGAACGACCTCCGGAGGGAGCGTCATGCAGCGCCCGTCGGCCCAGACTCCCGAACTCCACTGGGTGCGCCCGCCTCGGCAAGCGCGCAGCCAGGACACGCTCGACCGACTGCTCGATGC
>CAYOHN010000243.1:0-5749 GCA_964403735.1 uncultured Spirochaetales bacterium
CGGGCGTTCTCGCCCATCAGGCCGATGCGCCAGATGCGGCCGGCGAGCTTGCCGAGGCCGCCACCGATCTCGATGCCGTGGCGATCGAGGAGCCGGCGACGCAGATCGGCCTCTCCCGCACGGACGATCGACTCGGGAAGCCGCACGGCGGACAGCATCGGTAGCCGGTGTTCGACAGCCACCAGCGGCTCGAAGTCGAGGCGCTCCAGACCCGCGATCAGCCGCGCCGCCGCCTGCGCATGGCGCGCCACGCGTGCGTCCATCCCCTCCTCGTCGACGATGCGCAGCGCTTCGGCGAGCCCGGCGATCATGCCGACCGGCGCCGTGTGGTGATAGACGCGCCGTTCTCCGTAGTAGCCTCCGAGCAGGCGCAGGTCGAAGTACCAGCTCGGCACCGGAGTGCGCCGTCGCGCCCCCCGCGCAAGAACGCGCTCGGAGAAGGAGGCCGGCGCGAGTCCGGGCGGCGTCGACAGACACTTCTGGGTGCCGCTATAGGCGGCGTCGATCCCCCAGGCATCGAGGGTCACCGGGATGCCTCCGAGCGACGTGACACAGTCGAGGATCACGAGCGCACCGGCGGTACGCGCCGCGCGCCCAATCTGCTCGATCGGCTGCCGGACGCCCGTCGACGTCTCCGCATGGACGACGGCCACCACCGCCGGCCGCTCGCGCTCGATCGCCGCGATCATGGCATCTTCGTCGAGCGCTGTGCCCCATTCCGCCTCGACCCGCAGCACCTGCGCGCCCTGTCGGGAGGCCACCTCGGCCATGCGCTCGCCGAAGACGCCGGCGATGCCCACCAGCACGCGATCGCCGGCCTCGACGAGGTTGGCAAAGCACGCCTCCATGCCGCCGCTGCCGGTCGAGGACAGCGGAATCGTCAGCCGGTTGGCAGTGCCGAACAGTGTGCGCAGGCGCGCCTGGACCTCGTCGGCGATGGCCAGAAAGGTCGGGTCGAGGTGGCCGAGCAACGGCGCGCCGAGCGCCGAGAGGACGCGAGGGTGGACGTTCGACGGGCCGGGGCCGAGCAGCAATCGTCGCGGGTAGGGAGGCATGACGCGCGAAGGTAGCGGTGGCCGAAGACTGCGTTGACAGGCCTCCTCGATCCCCTACGATCGGCTATTCCCCGCGGGAATCATCCATGGCTCGCTCGCCCCGGAGCTCGCCCCGGGATCCGCCCTGGATTCCCCAACGGGGTCCGCGCCGGGGTCCGAAAGGGAAATCTTGATCCGCTGGCTTGTCCTCGTCATGGGAGTCGGCACCGCGGTCGCCGCGCTCTACGCGCTGCTCGCGACGCCGCCCACGCCCCGCCCGGCACTCGCCCCGTCGGCGGTGTCCGCGCCTCCGCACGAAGAGATCGACGACGCTTCGCGCGCGCGCCTGGAGCGGGTGCTGCGCGAGACCGAGGCGCGTCCGGAGCGCGTCCGATGAGGCCGTCGCCCGGTGCTCCGCGCGTGTCGCGTGCGGTGATCCGTCTTCGAACGGACTGGGAGCAGGAGGAGCGCGAGCGGCTCGCACCGTGGGCGGTGCGCAGCGCCGACTCCCATGGGCGCGTCGTCCCCGAACCCGAACATCCCTATCGCACCGTCTTCCAGCGCGACCGCGATCGCATCGTCCACGCGCGGGCCTTCCGCCGGCTCGAGTACAAGACCCAGGTCTTCATCCATCACGAGGGCGATCACTACCGCAACCGGCTGACGCACACGCTCGAGGGCGCGCAGATCGCGCGCACCATCGCCCGGGCGCTGCGGCTCAACGAGGATCTCGCCGAGGCGATCGCGCTCGCCCACGATCTCGGTCATACACCGTTCGGTCACGCGGGAGAACGGGTTCTGAACGATCTGATGCGTGGAGCCGGCGGCTTCGACCACAACCGCCAGACGCTGCGCGTGGTCGATTGGCTGGAGCAGCGCTCTGCCGAGTTCCGCGGTCTCAACCTCAGCGCCGAGACGCGGGAGGGGATTCTGAAGCACGGCTGCCACTGGGAGCACCCACTCCCGGTACCGGCACTGCGCCACCAGCCTTCGCTCGAGGCGCAGGCGGCGGACCGCTCCGACGAGATCGCCTACGTGAACCACGACCTCGACGACGGCCTGCGCTCGGACCTGTTGCAACTGGAGTCGCTCGCGGAGATTCCGTTGTGGCGGGAGGTGCATGGAGAGGTGCGAAGCCGCCTGCCGCAGGTCGACGAAACCATGCTCCGCGCTCGGACCATCGTCGCGCTGATCAACCGGCTGGTGACGAACCTGGTCGAGGCGACGGCGGACCGGATCGAACGGCGAGCCCCCGCCGACGTCGAGGCCGTGCGTGATACGCCCGAGCGACTGCTCGGCTACCCACAGGGGCTCGAAAAGAAGCTGCGAGAACTCAAGGATTTCCTGTTCCAGAACCTTTACAATCACCCGGACGTCCTCGCGACGACCCACGAGGCCGAACGCGTTCTCGCGGAGCTTTGGAGTTCGCTTCGCGAAGATCCGAACAAGTTGCCGGGGTCCGTGCGCGCGCGCTTCGCCGAGGACGGGGAGGAACGCGCGCTGGCCGACTATCTGGCGGGAATGACCGACCGCTTCGCAGTGGCGGAGCACCGGAGGCTCTTGCACCCCGATGGGGACTAGTTCTGTCCGCGTCGTGATCTCGACGGCGCCCGACCCCGAGACCGGTACCCGGATCGCCCGTGCGCTCGTGGAGGAACGGCTGGCGGCCTGCGTCAACGTAGTGCCGGGCGTCCGCTCGATCTATCGCTGGCAGGGGGCGATCGAGGAAGGGCAAGAGGTATTGCTGGTGATCAAGACGCAGGCGGAACGCGTGGCTCCGTTGGCCGAACGACTGCGTGCTCTCCATCCCTACGAAGTTCCCGAGCTGCTGGCGCTGCCGGTCGACGCCGGGCTGGCCTCGTACCTGCAATGGGTGGCCGGCGAGGTCGCGCCGTGAGTCTGGCCGATGTGCTCGAGCGCGCCGCCGAAGCGCTGCCGACGTTGGCGGACGAGATCCGCCCGGCCAACGGCGATCCGGAACGACTGCTGGCGGCGCTCGCGCCGGAAGACGCGCAGAATTTGCTGCGCTGGCTGCTCGTGGAGGCGCCCGCAGTTGGTGGCGAGCTGGCGATGGCGTGGGCGGACGCGCCGCGCGGTGTCGAGCCGATCGCCGCGCTGTCGGAAGAAGGCCTCGACAAAGTCGCTCGCAAAGCACTGCGCCGCGCTCGACACCGGTTGCGCTCGCGCGGAGTCGAGGTGCAGGAACCCGCGCCGGTCTTGCGCGTCGCCAGCCTGCCGAAGCTGGATGACGAACTCGCCGCGGCGCTGGTGTCGACACCGGATCCGAGCGGCGCACAGCTTGTCGTGATCATCGAGCCGAGTCCCGCCAGCGGCGCGCGAATCTTCCAGGGCACCGTCGATCTCGAGCGCGGCGTGCCGGACTTCCAGGTGTTCGCAACCACGCGCTCGGGAGCGCGCGCACTGCTGCGAGATCTCGAGCGAAATCCTCGACTCGGCGCCGTGTCGGTCTCGCGCGATTCGCTCGCAGCACTGCTCGCCGCGGCGGCCGCAGCTCAACCTCCGGGCCGCGCGTTGCCGCCGGCGTTCGAAGAATGGCGTTCGCGAGTAGCGCGGCCGCTCGAGGGCGCGCGGCTTCCGGGCGCGGAGGCCCGCTTCGCGTTGGGAAGCCCGAGCGACATGGCGCTGGCGCGGACCGTCGCCGCGCGCGTCGCCGCTGGCGAGATCGGTCCGTGGCCGCCGGCCTTCGACGTGCTGCGCGAGATCGGCGAAAACGTGCGGCAGGCGGCCGAGAGCCCCCTGCTGGTGGACGACGCGCAGCGGCGCGCGCGCGTCGACGACGTCGTGGGCGAGGCGCTCGACGCACGCTACGCGGAGGGGGCGGGCGAACGAACCGCCCAGCGCCTCGAGGAGGCGGCGTATGCGGCCTGGACGGGCGGACGGGCGGACGAGGCACGTGCGTTGCTCGCGGCGGCACAGGCGTTCCGCGAGCAGGCGCCGCGCGACAATCCCGTCGCGCGCGCTCTGCTCGAGCGCGTCCTCGAACCCGTGCTCGATGCACTGCGTGAGGAGCGTGCGAGCTCTCCGGTGGTGAGGCCCTGATGTCGTGTTTCGGAACTTCGCCGGCATTCGATCGCGTCTCCGGGTGGTTCGCTGCGTTGGGATCGCCTGCTACAGGTCTGCGGTGAGCCTCGAACCCGGAAGGTAAGTGGCAGGAAACTCCGTGACATGAGAGTCCGTGATATGAGAGTCTGTGACATGAGAGTCCGTGACATGATTCTGGGCATGACATGATCCTGGGGCAGGGCCGCTATTGGCGCGTGGCGCTCTCCCGCAAGCGGGACTCGGCGCACTTCAGCCTTTCCGGACTTCCGGAGGATCTCGAGGAATTGGCCGTGTTCAAGCTCGAAATCCCGCTCGGGCGCTGGAACTCCGTGATGAAGCAGGCGGAGTCCGATCGCAAGCTGCTCGGCGGGATCCTGCTGGACCTGGCTACCGCGAAGGAGCAGGTTGCGCGCGTAGTGGCGTGCGACCGTTTGCTCGTAGATCTACAACGCGTTCTGCGCGACGCGAGCGTTGCGCTCGTGGAGGCGGGGGTGCTCGCCATCGTGCCGTCGGACGCAGTCACCAAGGAGGAGTCGTGATGCGAAGACGCTTCGGGCGTCGGCGCTGGGGTGTCGGAGGAAGCGGCGCGGATGGCAGCGGTGACGGGCCGCGTGGCCTCGATCCCGCGCGCGAGCTGGCCCGTGTGATCCAGAGCGGTGTCGTCCCGACGGATGCGCTCGAGCCCGTCGGGACGGGCGAGGTGCCGTCCGACTTGGCCGCCGTCGGCACGGGCGAGTCGCGGGAGGGCGAGCGGATCGTCGTGGGCGTGTCTCCAGCCTCGGGCGGAGACGCGTGGCTGGGCGCGATTGCCGTCGCGGCTCGGCTCGTCGAGCAGGACGCCTTCGATGGCTCGGTCTATGCCGTGTCCGGAAGCTGGTCGCTGGCGGCGCGCCGCCGGATCGGGTTGGCGCGACCGGGCGTTTTGCGCGTGCGCGCGCGCATCGAGCCCGACGCGCAGGAGGCCGTGGGCGAGGTGACGGCGGAGGGCCTCGAGGCGCCGGTGGTGCCTGCTGCTTCGTGGGCCGCCGCGCTGCCGGATGCGCAGCGGGGAGTCTGGGATCGCGCGGCAGCGGCACTCGTCGGTCTGGCCGCGAAGCACGGCGGAAGCGTCCGCCCGGCGCCGACCGGGCTGGAGCTGGTGCTGATGGGCAAACCCGCGGCGGCTCTGCGCGGAGCCGCGTCCGGCATCACGCTGGATGTCTGGGAGCCTCGCCGCGAGTCGCTGCCGCTGCCGGCGGATGCCCTTTCGGATGCGTTCGACCGATTCGAGGGAAGCTTGCGCAAAGTGCTGACGGACCGGCGTTTGCGCGAGGGAGCGTTCGGCGTTCGCA
This sequence comes from uncultured Spirochaetales bacterium, assembly GCA_964403735.1. Classification (GTDB taxonomy): domain Bacteria; phylum Myxococcota_A; class UBA9160; order UBA9160; family PR03; genus CAADGG01. Next base: position 5,429 of record CAYOHN010000243.1, read on the forward strand.
CGGTCGCGGGCGCACGCCTCGCCGAAGCGGCCGGGGTGGAGGCCATCGTCCGCTGGCCGCTGGCCGGTCCGCTCGGCGAGGCGATCGAGTTCGCCGGCGTCGACGCCGACGGCCGCGGCGTCGTGGGAGTTGCACGCGCGGAGCTGGATCTCGCCGCGCTCGGCAGCGCGCTCGACGGCTGGGTCGCGATGGTGCCTCGGCTCACCAGCCTGCTGCCCGGCGTTCCGAAGCTGCGCGCGGGTCCGCCCGTGCTGCTGCTGGCCGCGGAGCGCTTCGACGCCGCGGCGGAACGCGTGCTCGCCTGTCTCGAGATCGAGGTTC
>CAYOHN010000244.1:0-5738 GCA_964403735.1 uncultured Spirochaetales bacterium
CCGCGTGACGCGTCCGTGAAGGCGATCCGTCACACGTCCGTAATAGCCCTTCGCAAACTCGTAGTTGAGGTTCGGGTGCACCGTCGGGAAACACAGCCGCGCGAGCAGCTCTCGCGAGTACGAGCGGATGTCGCAGTCGTGCACCGCGACGACGTGCGCCTCGTCGGCGGCCAAGACGTAGCCATAGGCGAACCACGTTGCGCGGCCCTTGCCGCGCCCGCCGGGATCGAGACCTTCCGCGCGCAGCCGGGATTCGATGGCGCGCAGGCGGGGGCCGTCGTTCCACACGAGCACGGCGCCGCGGCCGTCGAGCGTCCGGATGCTCTCGAACGCCGCCCGCATGTGGTCGAAGTGATCGCGGCTTTCGGCGCCGTCGACGCTCACGACGACCTGGTGCAGGTAGTCGACGTGGCTCAGGATCTCGATGATGCCGCCCAGCGCGTCGTCCCGGAGTTCGTCGTACAGGCACGGCAGGACCAGCGCGATCGGACGCGACTGGGCGTGATGTCGGACCTCCGCCTCGAGGCGTTCGAGGTCCGCCGCGCGTTCGAGATCACCCGATGGTCCCGCGAGGCCGAGCGGATCGAGAGGATCTGCAGTCCGAAGCCGGTGCAAAGTCGTGATCGCGCCGGTCTGGTGGAAGTCGGCCACGTCGGGAAGCTGGCACCCGGGTGGGCTTCGTGTCAAGGCGAGAATGCCCCCCCCGGGGCGGATCGGTCGGACTCCGCGGCGTCCAGCGCGCGGCCGGATCGAGCGCCGCTTGCCCCGACTCAGACCATGGACCCGCCTCGCTCGAGGGTCTCGAGTGCGAACGGATCGATCTGGATGAACTCGAGTCCGACTTCCTGCGTGAAGTCGTCGATGTCCGTCGCCCACGTCACCTTGCCGACCGCCACGATCGTTTCGTCCTGCACGTTGAACGTGAGCCGCAGGACGTCTCCCATCGCGATTTCGCAGCCCATCACTTCGAAGCAGATTCCGCCGCGGGAGAGATTCTTGCTCACCCCCAGCCGGTTCTCGGATTCGACGAACGCGAACGAAATCAGCTGTTCCGTCGGGATGCGTTGGAACTTTCGCCGATCACTGCCCTGGGTCTGCGAACTGGCCATCATGGAAATCTCCCGGGTCTGCGTCCGTTGGCGTCGGGGAAGGACCGTTGCGGGCTGATGATGGTTTCGGCTCGCAGAGCGAGGGCCTTGAGGCGCCCGCTGCCGGCGAGACGACAGTGGCGAGCCGTCGTGGGCCGCGAACGCGGAGAGGGTCAGGGCCGCTCGTCGAACAGGCCCAGCTGGCGCTCGCGCTGCGGCGGCCGCGCGAGCGCGGAGGCGCCGAGCCCGAGCAGGCGCAGCGGGCGAACCCCCGCCTGGGTGCGATCCAGGAGCGCGAGCGCGACCCCGAGCAGGTCTCCGGCCGCCGCGAGACCCCGATCGACGGAGACAGTCCGGCTCGTTCGCTCGCCGTCCGCGTAGCGGACCTTCAGCGAGAGACGGCGCGCGGCGAGACCTTCCAGCGCCAGCCCGCGCTCCAGCCGCTCGGCCAGTCCGCGCAGCGGCGCGACGAGCTGTGCGCGGTCGACGGTGTCCTCGCCGAGCGTCACCTCCTGCCACAGCGATTGCGGATGCGCAGCGGCACGGATCCGGTCGTCGCCCTGTCCTCTCGCCGCGGACAGGATCGCGAGCCCGTGGTTGCCGAGCTCCCGCTCGATCGGCTCGCGACCCGCAGCCACGAGTTCGCCGGCGGTCCGGATCCCGAGCTCCGCGAGACGGGCAGCCGTATTGGGCCCCACGCCGGGCAGACGCGTCACCGGGAGCGGCTCGAGGAAGCGACGCAGTTCTGCGCCGACGATCTCCCGAAACCCCTCCGGCCCGGCATCCTCGGCGGCGAGCTGCGCCAGGAACTTCACCGGGCCGGCCCCCACCCGGAGTGGGAGACGCAGCTCCTCGGCGACGGCCGCCCGCAGCGCAGCCGCCAGGGTCTCGACGCGCGAGCCGTCCGAAGCTTCCGAGAGATACGCCGCACCGAGACCCGCCGGCTCGATCCGCTCCGCGCAGCGCGCGAAGACCGCGCGCAGCCGCTTGTCCGCATCGCGATAGCGGCCCATGTCGGTGCGCAACGCGCGGGCGCGGGGGCAGAGCTCGAGCGCATCGAGCACGGCCATGCCGATGCGCACGCCGGTCGCGACAGCATCCGGTGTGGCGGCCTGCACGAGACCCTTCTTGCGCGGATCTCCTCCGACGATCACCGGGCGGCTCGCCAGCGTCCCATCGCGGGCGCGTTCGACCTCTGCGTAGAACGCCGGGACGTCGGCGAAGACGATCGGGCGGGTCACGGCGAGGCTCCAGTGACCGGCGCGGCGCCTGTCCGGGGCGTCGCCGGGACGAGCAGCAGTCGCCCCCGCGCGGACTCGTCGACGACGAACCGATGGGTGGTCAGCAGCGCCGGCCGGCCGGCGAGCCAGCGCTCGAGGTCCGCGTCGCGGAGGGGATCGCCGGGATGCTCGGAAACTCCCGGCGGCAACGCCGACAGCGCCAGCTCGGGATCCGCGAGATCGACGACGAGGCGATAGCCGCTGACGACCCGAACCACGAAGGGGTCGGCGGGGTCGTACTCACCGACGGCGACCGTGAGACCATCGCCGGGGAAAGGTCGGCTCGGCACCGCACGCGACCAGGCGTGGTTCGCCTCCGGCCAGCCGAAGGAGCGGAAGCGGAGCTCGTGCAGACGGCCCCAGATCCACTTCTCCGGGTTCGGTCCGAGCTGAACGCGCAGCAGCAGACTCGTCCGACGCAGGGCGTCGCGGACAGCGCCGCGGAGACCCGGAAGATCGACCAATGCGTCGCGATCCGGCGTCGGCGAGACGGCGCCCTCGTAGATGGCATCGAAGACCGCTTCCGGCTGGACGCCGCGCAGCCGCAGATAGCGGTGCAGCAGCTCGTCGCCGATGCGCTCGTCGAGAATCGCCTCGAGCAGCGCCTGGAGCAACACGTGCCAGGCGGCGGCGCCGCGGCTGTCGACCTCCATGCCCCCTTCCCAACGCGCGAGCAGGGCGGCGAGCTGGCGCGCTTCCGGCGGAAGCGTGGCGATCTCCCCGGCCAGATCGAGGATCGAACGCACGCGCTGGGTCGCGCCGGGGCTCTGGATATCGGCCTGCAGCGCCGCCATCGCGGCCGCGTCGAGAAGTCCTTCCGCGCTCTTCTCGCGCAACAAGGTCTCGATGCGGTCCGCTCGGTGTCCAGACCGCCACCACCACTCGATCGCGTCCGAGTCCCCGATGTCGTTGTCCGCGGTCACGAGCCAGGTAGCGGTGACACGTCTTCGGGGTAGCTGGTCGAACGGCACCCGCTCGCGCCAGTCGTACCAACCCGAGCGTCCCGGCACCGGCACCAGCGCCGTCGCCATCGAACGACGCGGGAGCCAACCCGCGAGCTGTCGCCCGCCGGCGCCGGCCGCATCCGCGTATGCCACGGCGATGACGGGCTCGTGATGGTCGGCGAGCGCCCGGCGGAAGCTCGCAGCGTCGCGCGCGCGCGCAGCCCGTAGCCACGCGGCGACCCCGTCCCCCGGTTGGGCGCCGGCCCATGCCACGGAGAGGGCGGGCCGATCCGGCGCCAGCACTCCGTCGAGCAGCGGTCCGTGGTGAGTCGTGCGCACGATCCACGTCTCCGGCGCCTCGCCGCGGATCTCGATGCGCTCCTCGCGCCGCTCGACGGTTCGCCAGCGCCGGCCGGTGCGATAGCGACCGGGATCGTCCGGGTCGAGCGTCTCCTCGTGCAGATCCGCGACCGCCGCTCGCGCGTGCGTCGCCACCCACGCGACGCGGCCGTTGTGACCGCTCCAGAACACCGGGACGCCGGGCGGTCCGGCTCCCGCCACTTCGAAGTCCGGCGCCGCGAGCTGCGCCTCGAACCACAGCGACGGCGTCGTCGGTTCGACGTGCAGATCGCCGACGAGCAGCGGCCGGCCGTTGGCGGCCCGAGCACCGGAAACGACCCATGCGCTGCTGCCGACCGAACGGCCGGCGAGCCCGACTGCACGGGCGAGCGCCGCCGTGTCCTCACCCGGCGCGCGCGGCTCGCGGCCGGCCTCGATGCGCGGCAACGGGACCGGGACGAGCTGACTCGCTGCACGCGGAGGAAAGAACGGCCGCGCCGCGAACGCTCCGAGCCGTTCGACGAGATCCCCGAGAGCCAGTGTCGCAGCGACGGTGTCGTCGAGCGTCCAGGCCAACAGCTTCGCGATGGCCAGGGTGTCGGCGGGCTGCCAGCGGTCGACGGTGACGCCGAGCCGGGCGACTGCAACCGGTGGCGTCGCGCGCCCGGCGGCGATGCGATCGACCCACGCGTTGACGCCCGCGGCGTAGGCCTCCAGGCGACGCCGCGTCGCAGCGTCGAGCTGTTCCGCACGGGTGTCGGCCAGCCGTCCAATGCCGAGTGTGCGACTCCAACGATCGGCGGCCAGACCGTCGCGCCCGATCGCGGCGGCCGTGCGCCCGCGCGCCGTCCGGACCAGCCAGTTCATCTGCGCGAGTCGCTCCTGGGCGTGCACGAAGCCGAGACCGAAGTAGGCATCCAACTCGCTCGCGGCGCGGATGTGGGGCAGCCCGCGTCCGTCGCGCACGATCTCGAGGTCCCGCGCGATCCCGGCGACGGCGATCGTGCCGTCGCGCTGCGGAATGGCACGCCGCAGCGCGCGTTGCTCGGTCGCATTGCGCGCCATCAGCAGCGCGCCAAAGGCGATCGCCGCGATCGCCACACCGAGCAGCAGCCAGGGGCGACGCGCGCGAAGCGCGCTGCGGATGTTCACGGACGTTTCCCTCCCCGAGGGTGACTGTGTCGGCCAAACGACGGGCTCGATTCATCCTGCGTTCTCGCAAACCCTCCGAAACGCTCCGAAGCGCGGCGGAACGACGTTCTCAACGTTACAGTGCCAGATCGTTTCGGGACGCGCGCGGCCTCCACGGGAGCGATCGCGCACTTCCTGCGCGCATCCTGCGCAGAGCGGGCGCGGGCAAACGCAGACGACAAACACGGAGAGGAATGCACGATGACGCAGATCGGAATCAACGGCTTCGGACGGATCGGGCGGCTGGTGCTGCGGGCGGCGCGCGAGCGGGGCCTCGACGTGGTCGGCATCAACGATCTCACCGAGGCGAAGACGTCGGCCCATCTGCTCAAGTGGGACTCCATTCACGGTCCGTACCCGGGAACCGTCGAGGCCGACGGCGATGCCATCGTCGTCGATGGCAAGCGCATCCCGATCTCGAAGGAACGCGATCCGGCCAAGCTGCCGTGGAAGTCGCTCGGCGCGCAGATCGTCATCGAGTCGACGGGCGTGTTCGCAGATCGCGAAGGCGCGGGCAAGCATCTCGAGGCGGGTGCCGAGCGGGTCATCATCTCGGCGCCGGCGAAGCAACCCGACGCGACGATCGTTCTCGGTGTCAACACCGACGAATACGATCCCACCAAGCACCGGATCGTCTCGAACGCTTCGTGCACGACCAACTGCCTGGCGCCCGTCGCCAAGGTGCTGCACGACCACTGGGGCATCGAGCAGGGCTGGATGACCACGATCCACTCCTACACCAACGACCAGGTGACGCTCGACTTCCCGCACAAGGACCTGCGCCGGGCCCGCGCCGCGGCGGTGTCGATGATCCCGACCTCCACCGGCGCCGCGAAGGCGATCGGCGAGGTGATGCCGGCGCTGAAGGGCAAGCTCGACGGCTTCGCGATGCGCGT
>CAYOHN010000245.1:0-5733 GCA_964403735.1 uncultured Spirochaetales bacterium
ACGCCGATCGATGGCTACGAGGCGGCGAAGTGCCTGCTCGCCGAGCCGGCGGCGCACGCGCTCGCCGCCGTGCAGGCCGACCTCCAGTCCGAGGGGCTGGGGCTGCTGGTTTTCGACTGCTACCGGCCGCAGCGCGCCGTCGACCACTTCCTGCGCTGGGCGAACGACCCGACGGACCAGCGGACCAAGGATGCGCATTACCCGAACGTGCCGAAGCGCGAGTTGGTGGCACGCGGCTACATCGCCGCGAAGTCCGCGCACAGCCGCGGCAGCGCCGTCGACGTGGGGCTACTGCGCTACGACTCGTGGGGCGGCGCAGACCCGGCTCCGATGGGAACGCCGTTCGACTTCTTCGACGAGCAGTCCCACAGCGACGCGCGCGACCTCCCGGACGACGCCCGCGAGCACCGCGCGCTGCTGCGGACGGCGATGGAGCGCCGCGGGTTCCGTCCGCTGCGCGAGGAGTGGTGGCACTTCACGTTCCAGCCGGAGCCGTACCCGAGCCTCTACTTCGACGTGCCGGTGCGCTGAACGGCGATTCCTCCGTCTCGCGACGGTTACCCGCGGAATTCCACGCACGGGGACGCCTATCGGTGATACGCTGGAACATTGCTGCTCGCCGCTTGCGGACGGTCCGGCCGAGGTGAGATCATCGAGCGAAGCATCCGAAGTCTGACGCATGCGAAGACCGAGTCATCCGAAGTCGAAATCATTCGAAGTCGGAATCATCCGAAGGCACGGGAGGGAACCAGCACTATGGACGTCGCAACCTTTCGGGAGCGCGGCGCGAGCCACGCCCTGGTGGCGTGTACACTCATCGTCATGCTCGCGTTCGGTGCTGCGCGCGCTTCGGCGCAGGCCCCGCCCGAGGGCGAGGGCGAGACGGTCCGCTGGGACCAGGCTCGTGTCACGAAGATCGCGCAGGAGCTGGCCGTTGCGGTGTACCAGGCTCGGGAGGCCGTTCGCATGAGCCCGCTCGATCAGAACGTGGGGCAGCGCACGACGTTCTACGAGCTGCAGGAGGACATCCGGCTCGCCGAGAACTCGGCGAAGCACCTGGCGAAGCAACTCGCGGACGGCAAGGGCGCCGACGCGACGCGCACGACCTTCGACCGCATCGGCTCGCTGCGCCTGTCGGCCGAGGAGAACGGTCGCCGCGTGCTGATCGAAGCCAATGTCATGGATGCGCTGGTCAAGGCGGGCGAACTGCACAACCGACTGAAGCCGTACTACTACGGCAAACGCTGAAGCGGACGGCGGCGGACGAAGCCCGCTCCGCCGTCCTGCTGCTCACTCGGGGCGTCGCGGCTCGACGCGCACCTCGAGTTCGATGGAGCGCACGCGCCGCGTGCGCTCCATCTCGGCACGGAGTTCCACCTCTCGCGTACGGCGGCGCAGTTCGTCGAGCAACGCTTCGGTGCGTCGAGGATCGGGCGCCGTGTCGGCCCGGACGACCGCGCGCTCGGCGGCCGCACGGGCGCCGTCGCTGGCCACTGCGTCGACGCGCAGCCGGTTCCTCCCGGGCGCGAGTTCGACGAAGCCGTCGAAGCGGCCGTCCGGGAACGTGCGCAGCGCGCGCGCCGGGCGCCCCGTCGTTGCGTTGACGACGTGAAGCTCGGCCAGGCCGACGAGATCCGTCTGCGGCAGCCGCGCGATCGCATCGCCGGCCTCTGCGAGGCGCTCGAAGCGCCCGCCGGAGAGCGCCGCGAGTTCGCGAAACACGTCGAGACCGGGCCGGGCCGCCTCGCCGAGCGCGAAGGCATGGATGCGGATGCCGGCTGCGGCCGCCGCGTGCGCCGACCAGAGCGCGTGCTGACGAGGCATCTCCCGGCCTGCAGGGAGCGTGGGTTCGCCATCGGACAGGAACAGGATCGATCGGCGCCGGCCGGACGGCGCGTCCGGGTCCCCGATCTGCGACAGGCTCTCGACGGTGTCGCCGAGGGCGCTCTGCGCCTCGGTGATCGCCGCGCCGAAGTTGGTGCCGCGCAGCCAGCGTTCGGGATGGTTCGCGATCTCGTCGAGGGCGGCGTCGAGCACGGCGCGCGGGCGGCCGAGCGGCGCGACGATCTCGGCGTCGTCCGAGAACACCACCAACGCCACGCGGTCGCGCTGGAGGTCGATGCGATCGAGCAGCGCGCGGGCGGCGGCCACTTCGGCCATCAGCACGCTGTCATCGAGGTCGGCTTCGCGTAGGCGCGGCGCCAGCAATGCGGAATCGGCGAAGCGCTCGGCGCGGGTCGGATCGGTGCGGCCCTCCGGACCGTCGCCGTCGACGTCCCAGCCGGATGGCAGGATCGTCGAGTCGGACGCGTCGACGACGATCACCAGGTCGTGCGCGGCGGCGCCGCCGGGCGCAGCGCGACCGCGCACTTCGAGGAGCGGCAGCGAGACGGCGGCGCCGTCGGCGGCTGGTGCTTCGATCGTGAGCCACGCGCCTTCGTCTTCCTCCGCCCGAGCCGGCACCGCAGACCACGCGATGAGCAGGCTGGTGACCGCTGCCACCGCGACACGCGCGACGGAGCAGCCTCGGATCCTTCGGAGGCCGCTGCTTCCCTCGGCGAGATGGAGAGTTCGTCCGGATCGCCGCGTCATCGGTCGAGTCTACCGTGCCGCGAACGGTCGTCACCGAAATCTGCACTCGTCGTCATCGGTGTGTCGCTTCCAGCGCCGATGATGACATCGACGAGATTGCGCCCCCGCTCGCTCGCGATCTCTCGGAAGAGAGGAGGGGGATTCGTGTCGCAGGCGATCTCTCGGGTGCAGCTCGGGCCGATCCAGAATCCGGTTCGCGCACTGCTCGACGCGCTGGCCGCCGCGTTGTCGTTGTGGGTCGGTTGGCAGCTCTGGCTCGCGAGCGCCCACTGGCCACTGGGGCGCGCTGCGCTCGGGGTCTTTTCGGCAACACAGATCGGGCTCTGGCTCGTCAGCTTCCTCTATCACACGGTGCCGTGGAGCCCTACGTGGAAGCGCCGCATGCAGCGCGCCGACCACTCGATGATCTTCCTGCAGATTGCAGGGGCGATCACGCCGATCGCGCTGCTCGGTCTCGAGTCGCCCCTGCGCGAGACGATTCTGTTCGCCGTCTGGGGGATCGCCGCGGGCGGGGTGATCCAGAAGGTTTGCTTCCCGCAGGTCCACGAGAAGGCGTGCATTCCGTTCCAGGTGGCCCAGGCCTGCCTGGTCCTGCCGGCGTTGCCCGGGCTGGCTGATCGTTTCGAGGGGATCGCTCTGCAGCTCCTCGGCCTCGCGGCGACCATCCACGTGATCGGGGTCGTGATCTTCGTCACCGAACGCCCGCGCCTGTGGCCGCGCTTGTTCTCGTTTCACGAACTGTTCCATCTGCTGCTGATCGGGGGCGGCGTCGTCCAGTACGCGCTGCTGACGCGGCTGCTGCTGCGGATGGGCGCCGGTGCTTGAAAGGCGCCCTGCCTTCGGTCATCGTCCGCGACCGTGGAAGCAGAATCCCAGTCGCCGGCCGCTCCTGCGCACGAAATCGATCATGTCGCCGCGAGTGGTTCGTGTGCGCGCTGCGGGCGGGCGCTCGATCTCCGGTCGGTGAAGGTGGACGGCAGGTGGTACGGGAGTCCCCTGTGCGCGACGGACGTGCCGTGCCCGCTCGATCGCCATCCGGCCGCCGTCGCGGAGCCGCGGCTGTACAGCCGCCCGCGCCGATACCTGCGCCGCCGGCGGCCGAAGGAGCTGAAGGCCGGCGCTGCGCGCTGAGGTCCCTCAGTCCTCGCTGCGGCCGCCCGGTCCGTGCGTTCGGCCGTGCGTTCGGCCGTGCGTTTGGCCGTGCGTTCGGCCGAACAGATGATTGCGCGCCTCTTCGTCGAAGCCGGCGGCGGCCGCTGCGGCTGCGGCGTGCTTCGCCTCCTTGCCGACGTCGTAGCCGCGCCGCAGCGCCGGGCGCTGCTTCAGCGCGTCGTACCAGCGCCGCACGTGGGGGAACCGATCCAGCTCGATCCCCTGCTGCTTCCACGTGACGATCCACGGCCAGATCGCCATGTCGGCGATCGAGTAAGCGCCGCACACGTGCTCGCGGTCGGCGAGTCGTCGATCGAGGACGCCGTACAGGCGCTCGGCCTCCCGGCGGTAGCGGTCAATGGCGTAGGGCAGCTTCTCGATCGCATACAGTCGGAAGTGTCCGTGCTGGCCGAGCATCGGGCCGAGGCCACCCATCTGCCACAGCAGCCATTCGGTCACTTCGGTGCGGCCGCGCAGGTCGCCGGGCAGGAAGCGGCCGCTCTTCTCGCCGAGATACAGCAGAATCGCGCCGCTCTCGAATACGGAGAGCGGGGGTCCGTCATCGGCAGGGGCGTGATCGACGATCGCCGGCATCCGGCCGTTCGGACTGATCGCGAGGAACTCCGGTCGGAGCTGCTCGCCGCGGCCGATGTTCACCGGCACCACGCGATACGGCAGCTCCATCTCCTCGAGGGCGATCGAAATCTTCCAGCCGTTCGGCGTCGGCCAGTAGTGCAGATCGATCATGCGTAGTGGCTGCGGCGTTTCACGACGAGCTCGCGCTCGAGCTCGAAGATCTGGATCTTCTTCCAGCCCTTCGGCGCATCCGGGTCCGGTTCGTTGCCGTCCTTCGCCCGCACGTGCTTGAAGCCGAGCAGATGCGTCTCGAGGACGCCGACGTCTTCCCGCTTCGGATGGTCGCGCTTGCCGAGGATCTCGGTCGCAGCGAAGACCGTGTCACCGGCGAACAGCGGTGCCGTGTGGCGGCCGGTCCGGTAGACGAGGTCGCCGAGCGCGTTGTCGCCGACATTCGGGCACGACAGGCCGAGGCACAGCACGAACGGGATGCCGCCGAAGATGATCAGCTCGCCGCCCACGTACTGCTTTGGATCGACGTCGATCATGAACTGGTTGCAGTGCACCTGGCTGGTGTTGTCGAGCACCGCGGTCAGGTGGATGTGCTCGGAGGTCATCGTGCGGCCGCGCGAATGCTCGATGCGGGTGCCCGGCTCGAAGTCCTCGTAGTAGGTGTCCGCATTGGCGAGGTGCGCGAGAGCCTTGTAATCGCGCGAAGGGTGGTACGGCGGCAGCCACAGCGAGCACTCGATCGCGTCGGGCTCGGCGCTGCCGGTGTGGAGCTCCGCGGCCTCGTCGCGCTTCCAGACCTGCACCTTGCGCTGCCACGCGAGCACGACGGCCTCGTCGTCGCCGCCGACGTTCTTGCGCGCCGTCGACTGCACGTACACCACGCCGAGCTTCGGATTGGACTTCGAGGCCGTGACGCCGAGCACCTTCGTCTCGACCTCGATCGTGTCGCCGACGTAGACCGGCGCGCCGAAGCGCATGTCGAGGTACTCGAGGTTGGCGCGGGCGTTCTCGGAGACATCCTCGACGGTCTGGCTGAACGCGACGAGCATCACCAGGCCGGGCGGGCAGACGAGACCCTCGAAGCCGTAGGCCCGCGCGTAGCGCGCGTTCTTGGCCAGCGGATTGGTCGTCATCGTGAACTCGGTGAAGGTCGTGAAGAGGCCCTCGGTCAGCGTCTTCCCGCCCTTGTGGCGGAACACCTGGCCCGGGACGAAGTCCTCGAGGTAGTACCCGATCTGCTTGCGGAGCACGCGACCGGTGCTGGAACCCGTCACCACCGCTTCCTCCCGCGACGAACGGCCCATTCAAAACTGTATTCTACCCGCCGCCCCGCGGGCGTCAAGAAAGGGGCCGGGTTGGATCCGTCAACTTTTCCCCCGACGGGGGAAAAGTTGACGGATC
>CAYOHN010000246.1:0-5724 GCA_964403735.1 uncultured Spirochaetales bacterium
GTTGGAATGTCAACTTTTGCCGGGGGCAAAAGTTGACATTCCAACCCGGCCCCTTGGTTGACGGCCGTCTCGTCGACGTCAGCGGGGCTTGAGGTTGGCGATCTCGGCGGGGTTCAGGCCGGCTTCGCGGAGGACGGCTTCGGCATCGGCATCGACATCGGAGCAGACGCGTGTGGCGCCGAGCGGAACGCCTTCGATCGACAGCGGCGGCGCCAGCGTCTCGAACACGCCGTGGGTGCCGTGCTCGAGCGTGCGGAAGTAGCCCATCGCGCGCGCCTGCGGATCCTCGAGGACTTCCTCGAGCTGCTGGACCGGCGACCAGATCAATCCGGCCGCATCGAGTAGCGGCCGCCACTCTTCGAGCGTGCGGCGGGCAAACTCCTGCTCGAGTTCGGCGATCAGGGCGGCCGAATGCTGCGCACGTGCAAACGGCTCGACGAAGCGCGGATCCTCGAGGAGATCCTGCCGCTGGACCGCCGCGCACAGGCGCGGCCAGTAGAGCGTCGGGTCCACCATCACCAGCAGGATCCAGCGGCCGCCCGCCACCTCGTAGGTGTTCCACAGCGGGTTCATCGCCGTCTTGCGATCATGGCGCTTGATGGGCTCGCGCGTCACGAGCGCCATCGCAGCGTCACAGCCGAGAATGAACAGGCCCGTCTGCAGCAGCGACACTTCGACGTAGCGACCCGTCCCGGTGGCATCGCGCATCCGCAGCGCCGCCAGGATGCCGACGACCAGATTCGACGCCGCCGCGTGATCGCCGACGCCCGGCCGCAGCATCGACGGCGGAAGCCTCTCGTCGCGCATCAGATCCATCATGCCTGCACGGGCCCAGTAGGCGGCGTAGTCGAAAGCCGGCCGATCGGCTTCCTCGCCGCCACCGCCGTAGCCACTGACCGCCGCGATGATCAGACTCGGCTTGCGAGCCAGCAGCGAGGCGTGGTCGAGCCCGTACTTGGCGCGGCGGCCGGGCAACAGGTTGGTGGTCACGACATCGGCGGTATCGATGAGCCGCAGCAACGCGTCCCGGGCGTCGGCGTCGGTGAGGTCGAGCAGCAGCGAGCGCTTGCCGCGATTGTCGAGGTGGAACCCGGGGCCTTCGGGAAACTCGCTCGCATAGCCGGAGTACTTCGGCCGACCGCGGCGATAGAGTTCCCCCTTCGGCGGCAACTCCACCTTGATCACGTCGGCGCCGAGATCGGCCAGCAGCGCGCCCGCCGCCGGGACTGCGACGTAGTGTGCGATCTCGACGACCCGAATCCCTGCGAGCGGCGCCTGCATTTTCTCGATCTCCCTTCTTCTGACATCCAAGGTCTGACGTCCGACGCGGCGTGCGCGGCTTGGATCCGGCAGAATCGAGCCCTTGCCGCCGAGTTGCGCACACGAGGCGTTTCCCGTGGCTTCTCGTTCTGACACGTCCCGTGCTCGGCCTCCACCTTATCTCAGAATCGGCGCGAGAGGAGTGTTCTCATGCGGATCCGGAGTGCGCGGATCCCGAGCCGGCGCGCCGTGGCGGTCGCCTTGGCATTTCCCCTCACGTGGCTCGCGGCGCCGGCGTGGTCCGGCGAGATCGCGAGCAACGTCGTGAGCTTCGATACCGACAGCGGTTCGGTCACGCTGGTCTCGCGGGTCTTCGACGAGGTCGGAGGAAAAAGCAGCCGCTGGCTTTTCGAATATGAGCTGACGGGAACCTTCGACCCCGAGCCCGGGGTGACCAACGGCATCTCGTCGCTGCAGCTGCTCTTCGGCGGCCTGTTCTCCGGTGCCAAAGACGAAACGGCGCCCCCCGGCTGGTTGGTCAACTGCTGCCTGACCGGCCCGCCGTTCGGCATCGGCCTCGATCTCTTCGACCCGACCTTCGGCGCGGGTCCCGAGGCCGGCGCTCTGTTCTCGTTCACGACGCCGGCCGGCATCCCGTTCACCGACGGGGACTCCGGCAGCTTCGCCGGCAGCCACGTCGGAGCGACGCCGGTCGACTTCGTGTCGCTCGTCGATGCGGTCGGCGGGCACGGACCGATCGTGCCCGTTCCCGAACCGGGGACGTTCTCGCTCCTGGCCGGCGGCGCGGCAGCGCTGGCGCGGATGCGGCGACGCCGCGGTTAGCGGAACGGCGATGGGGTCCGTCTTGCCATGGCGCCGCTCGAGGTCATCGTCTACTCGGACTTCCTGTGCCCGTGGTGCTGGAATGCCGCCACTCGGCTCGCTGCCGTCGAGACGCAGCTCGGCGACGTGCTCGCCATTTCGTGGCGGAGCTACCTGCTGCGCCCGGAGCCGCGACCGCGCACGCCCGAGGCACTGGCCCGCTTCCGGGCCTACACCCACGGGTGGCAACGGGTCGCCGAGGACGAACCGCGGGCGCCGTTCCGGCCGTGGCAGGGCGACGCCGGACCGCCGACCCACAGTGTCCCCGCGCACCAAACCGCCAAGGCGGCCGAGTCGTTCGGTCCCGATGCAGGGCGCCGAATGCGCGAGCGGCTATTCCGCGCGTACTTCACCGAGAGCCGCGACATCAGCGACGCCGACACGCTCCGCGCGCTCTGGAGCGAAGTCGACCTCGACGATGCCGAGTTTCCGACCGCGCCGGATCCCGCGGTGACACGGCGGATTCTCGCGGAGCATGCCGAAGCGCAAGCACACGGCGCCACGGGTGTCCCGGCGGTGCGCCTCGCCGATCGGGACTTCGTACTCGTCGGCGCGCAACCCGAGGCGACCTATCTCCGCTGGTTCCGGCGCGCGCTCGACGGCAGCGCGGGATCCGGGTGAACGCCTCAGACGCCGGGCGGCGGCCGAGAGACCGGCGACGTTCCATCCGGCGGTGCGCCCACGTCGCGCTCCCCGCGGCGGACCCGAACGTCGGCGTACAGCACCACACCGACGGCGGTCGTATACGCAAAGCCCAACGCCTGGAACAGACCGGTCGCCGCGGGCCCCACGCCCGGGAGCGAGCCGACGGCGAACTCGCCGACGGCGCTCAGGAGCCCCATCAACAATCCGACGAGGAACAGGATCCCGAAGACGCGCAGGACCTGGCCGTCGATCAGTCGATGCGCGCGCACCAGCGCGGCCGGTCCGAACACGCGCTCGAGCACGGCGACTTGCGTCAGCAGCGAGAGCCGCAGCATCAAGACCAAGGGAAGCAGCAATGTCCCGATGCCGCCTGCGATACGCACCGGCGTGGGCAAGCCGCCACCGACGGCGATCAGCAGCCCGAACGGCGCAAGCGCGACGAAGACTGCCAGGCCGAGCACCAACAGCGTCCCGACCAGCGGCAGCGCCAGCGACAGCCCGGCCCGCAGCGCCAACCCGGCATCGACCTCGTGTCCCCGCAGCATGGCGCCGAACGAAGCGATGAGCCCGGCCATCACGATCGGCAGCGCGACCAACGCGAGTGCGAGCGCCGCGAGCATCCACGACTGCACGTCCGGCGGCGTCGGGACTGGCTGGCCGGCCGGCGCCAACGCTGCGAAGATGAACGCCAGCGGCACGTAGACGAACGCCGCGAGACCCACCATCAGGGGCGCGTTGCGGCGCAGCAAATCGAAGGCAGTATCCAGGAGCTGCCCGAGCGAGCGCGGCGGCTCCAGGGTGGCCAACCGCGCATCGGGCGGAGGTCGGATCGGCTCCACGAGATCCCTCCCGAGACGTGCTCGGCGGCAGTGTGCCACAGTCGACGCGATCGTCGCGCGGGTCTCGCGCGGATCGCGGAGGATCCGATGAGTACCGTCCATTCGACCCGGAAGGACGCTGTCGCCGTCTTCACCATCGACAGGCCGCAGCTGCGCAATGCGGTGGACCGCCCGACGGCCGAAGCGTTGGCCGCCGCGTTCCGCGCGTTCGAGACGGACGAGTCCCTCGCCGTAGCGGTTCTCACGGGAGCCGGCGGGGCCTTCTGCGCCGGTGCGGACCTGAAGGCGCTGGCGGGAGGCCGCGGCAACCGCGTCAGCGAAGACGGCGACGGACCGATGGGCCCCACGCGCATGCTGCTTTCGAAACCCGTGATCGCGGCCGTCGAAGGCCCTGCCGTCGCCGGCGGTCTCGAGCTCGCGCTCTGGTGCGATCTACGCGTCGCCGCCCGCGACGCCGTCTTCGGCGTCTACTGCAGGCGCTGGGGCGTCCCGTTGATCGACGGCGGCACCGTGCGACTGCCGCGTCTGATCGGCATGAGTCATGCGCTCGATCTCCTGCTGACCGGCCGCGGCGTCTCCGGCGACGAGGCGCTCCGCATGGGCCTGGCGAACCGCATCGTCGAGCCCGGTCGCGCGCTCGCGGAAGCGTGCGAGCTGGCCGCGCAGATCGCGCGTTTCCCCCAGCGCTGCCTGCGCAACGACCGCCTCTCGGCGCACGAGCAGTGGAGCCTCGACCTGCCGCGCGCACTCGCCAACGAGACGCGGCTCGGCATGCAGGTCATCGCCTCCGGCGAGACCCGCGCCGGTGCGACGCGTTTCGCCGGCGGCGCGGGCCGCCACGGCCGCTTCGATTGATCGTCAAGAAAGGGGCCGGGTTGGATTCGTCAACTTTTCCGGCCCGGGGCCGGAAAAGTTGACGAATCCAACCCGGCCCCTTTCTTGACGGACGGCGCGGGGAAGCGGATGTAGGTCTCGATCAGCAGCCGCGCGAAATCATCTTCGGGCGGACGCGCGCCGTCGAGCTGGCCGCGGTCGCGCAGATCGGCTTCGAGCGTGTCGAGGATGAACTCGAGCGAGAGATCGTCCTCGTGGCGCTCGGCGCGACGCTGATCGGCCTCGTCTTCGTAGCACCAGGCCTTCCACGACACCGAGTAGCGGAGATGCTCCCATCGATACGACGCGAGCACCTCGCCGTCGGCGCCGAGCTGCCAGATATCGCCGCCCGCGTAGTGCAGCTCCATGCCGGGCCGGAACGGCGGCGCGACATCGTCGTCGGGACCGGCGACCCGGTCGACTCCGTGGAACACGGTGTCGG
Source organism: uncultured Spirochaetales bacterium (assembly GCA_964403735.1). Lineage (GTDB taxonomy): Bacteria > Myxococcota_A > UBA9160 > UBA9160 > PR03 > CAADGG01. The sequence continues at coordinate 4,942 of CAYOHN010000246.1, forward strand.
TATCGAGCACCATCGCCGTATCGTGGCGCGCCTCGATCGTGCGCGGCCCACCGTCTGCGCCGTCCGGATAGAACGCCAGTGCGCCGCCTTCGCACGCGCCGAAGTACGCGATGCCGGTCGCGATCGGTCGCCGCCAGGCGTCGAACCGCCCGGAGTGCAGCATCGCGACCAGCAGCCACTGCGGACACACGCGGCGATCCGCCCCGCGGAACTCCGGCACATCGGTATGGACCGCGAGCTCCTGGCCCGGCAGCAACAGATTCGCGTAGACGATCGACGGCACCACGCGCGGCCGGCCGTGCACCGTCCTCGCCGCCTCGACGAGCCCCGGATGCAGCAGGAAAGGCTCGATGCCGGCGACGGCGGGTTTCTCGTAGAAGTACGTCGCGCGCAGGTAGTTGGTCCGGCCGGCGAGCGAGCGCGGATCCTCGGGTCGTCCGAAGCGACCCCCGGTCTGGATGAAATTCAGCGCTGCATCGTAACGCTGCGGCACACCTGGCGCGTAGCGGCGCCTGCACTGCTCCTCGGGTGCCGCCTCGGCGCCGTAAGTCGGGAAACGCGCGAAGCGCTCGGCAATGCGGAGCATCGCGTCGGCGCCCTCGCCGGCGGCTCCGAACAGCGGATCGAGGTGGACGAAGGGCACAGTCATCACGGCTCCTCGCACGGGGTCGACCGAGGATACCACCGGCACGCGATCCCCCGCCCCGTTAGCAGACGTCGCCCCGCAGCCATGCGAGACAGCCGGTGCGTTCGAGAACCGGGTCGAGACCCGAGCGCTCCGGG
>CAYOHN010000247.1:0-5685 GCA_964403735.1 uncultured Spirochaetales bacterium
CTCTTCGTCTCGCACGATCGCTGGTTCGTCGGGGAGTTGGCGACCCGCGTCATCGAGATCACGCGCAACGGCATCAACGACTTCCCGGGCAGCTACGACGAGTACATCGAGCGCTGCGGAGACGATCATCTCGATGCGCAGGCGGTGCTGCGTCGGGCGCGCGCCGAGAAGGGGGAAGCGAAGACCCCGCGGTCCGATGGCAAGCCGGTTCGCACGGGCAATCCGGACCGCGCGCGCAAGCAGCTCGAAGCGCGCCTCGAGCAGATCACCGAGGAGCTTCAAGCCGCCGAGGCCCGCGTCGAGGCGCTGAATCAGCAGTTCTGCGAAGCGACGTTCTTCGAGCGTACGCCTGCCGACGAACGCGCCGCGCTGGAAGCCGAGCACCGAGCGCTGACGACCCGCGTGCGCGAGCTGATGGATGCCTGGGAGGCGTCCGAAGGCGAGCTCGAAGAGCTGCGGTCGGCCTGACGCGCGCCGAAAATCGACCTCGAAGGGACGCCATACAGCGACTGCTCCGGACGCTCACCCGATCTTCACACCGGCACGGCGCAGTTCCTCCCAGGTCCGCTGCTCGTCTCCCTCGTGCAGGTTGACGGCGCGGACCCCCGCCCGGTGTACGCGCGTGTCGTAACCGAGCGCCGCCGCGTCGAGCGCGGTCGCCCGCACGCACACGTCTGCTGCGAGACCCACGATGTGGACCTCGCCGACACCGCGATCGGCGAGATGGTCGGCGAGGCCCGTGGCATGGCGCTTCCCGTTGTCGAAGAACCCGGAGTAGCTGTCAACCTCGCGATCGGTTCCCTTGCGGAAGACCCGCTCGATCCGGTCCGCGGCGAGGTCCGGATGGAACTCCGCGCCGCGGGTTCCCTGGACGCAGTGATCGGGCCAAAGCGTCTGCCGGAGCCCGTGCAGCTCGATCTCCTCTCCCGGCTCGCACCCCGGGTGCTGTGACGCGAACGAACCGTGGTCCGGTGGGTGCCAGTCCTGCGTCGCCACGACGACGTCGAAGGCGCCGCTCCGGATGAGCTCGTTCGCCACCGGAACGACGCGATCTCCGTCCGGCACCGCCAGCGGCCCGCCGGGCATGAAGTCGTTCTGGATGTCGACGAGCAGCAGCGTGCGCTTCGCATTTTTCATGGCAGGGAGTTCCGAACATCGAGGATCATCCGGGTCTTCCGTTCGTGGAGGCCGAGTTCGAGGCCGGCGGGGTACGGATGCGGGTTCAGCAGCCGCCGGATCCCCGGGTGCAGGGCGTCGAGCTGTTCGGCGGCGCGCGCGCGCATCGCATCGAGCGTCGGCTCCTCGGCGACGACCTTGCCATCCCGAACCACCGGGACCAGCAGATCCTGTGCCTCCAGCTCCGCGGCGACGCGCTTGCGCCGGGTCGGATCGGCGGGGTCGACGATCACGAGAGGATCGCCGACACCGTCTTCGATGTCGTAGATCGCGTCGGCGACGAAGCGCTGTGTGCTGCGGAAGCGGCGCACGCCGAGCAGCCCGGGCGTGGTGCTCTTCACGGAGCTGTCCGACACCTTGATCACGCGCCGCCATCCGTCCGGGCCTTCGATCGCGGCGAGCTTGTAGACGCCGCCGAGGGCGGGCTGATCCCAGGCGGTCACGAGCCGCGTCCCGACGCCCCAGACATCGATCTTCGCCCCCTGCTGCTCGAGACTCAGGATTCCGTGCTCGTCTAGATCCGACGACGCGACGATCTTCGCGTCGGGAAAGCCGGCCTGATCGAGGATTTTGCGCGCCTCGATGCTGAGGTAGGCGAGGTCCCCGGAATCGAGCCGGATGCCGCCGAGCCGCTGTCCGCGCGCCCGCATCGCGCGACCGATCTCCGCGGCCCGGCGCACGCCCGCGAGCGTATCGAAGGTATCGACCAGCAGGATGCTGTTGCCGGGCATCGCGTCGGCCCAGGCGCGGAAGGCGTCGTCCTCGTCGTCGAACGACATGACCCAGCTGTGCGCGTGCGTGCCGCGGGTGGGAATGCCGAAGCGCTGGCCGGCCAGCACGTTGCTGGTGGCGTGACAACCGCCGATGTAGGCCGCCCGGCTGGCGGCCATGCCGCCGTCGACGCCCTGCGCGCGCCGCAACCCGAACTCGAGCACCGGGCGGCCCGCCGCGGCGCCGCAGATCCGTGCGGCCTTGGTGGCCACCAGCGTCTGGAAGTTCAGCAGGTTGAGCAGCGCGGTCTCGAGGATCTGCGCCTGGGCGAGCGGGCCGGTGACGCGCAGGATCGGCTCCGGCGCGAACGCCGCGGTCCCCTCCGGCATCGCGTCGATGTCGACGCTCCAGCGCAGCGCCGCCAGGGAGTCGAGAAAGGCGGTCTCGAACAGCGGACGATCGTCGCTCCCGGTCTGCTGCCCGAGAAAATCGAGGTCCTCGGGCTCGAAGCGGGCCTCGCGCAGGAAGGTCAGTGCGTCGGCGAGACCCGCCGTCACCGCATAGCCGCCGCCGAACGGATTCTCTCGGAAGAACAGGTGGAACACCGCGCGCTGCTCGGCGCGCCCGATCTTCCAGTAGCCATACGCCATCGTCACCTGATACAGATCCGTGAGCAGCGGCGACGCGAGGAGATCGCGATGGGCGCGTTCCATCTCTGCGACGCTATCGAGATCTGGCAGCCGGGCAAATCGAAGCGACCGCCCCATGCGCCCGCGCCATATTTCGACTATTCTCGAAATATGAGATCCCGAACCACCATCCGCCGCCTCGCTGCGCTGGCACACGAGCACCGCCTCGCGGTGTTCCGGCTGTTGGTGCGCGCGGGGCGCGAGGGACGGCCGGCGGGCGAGATCGCCGCGGACCTGGACCTGCCCCCGTCGAGCCTGTCGTTCCACCTGTCCGCCCTCACACACGCCGGCCTCGTCGTCCCGATCCGCGAGGGACGCAGCATCCGGTACCGGATCGCCGCCGCTGCCGTCCGGGAGCTGTTGGTGTTCCTGACCGCAGAGTGCTGCGACGGACGGCCGGAGCTCTGTCCCGAACTCCGGGTCGACAGGGCTTCGGCGGCCGTGCGCAAGCGACGCCGCGCCGTGGCACCGCGACGGAGAACATCGGCATGAGTCGCGAGGACCGCTACCCGAGCAGCCGTCGCGCCGGCGAGATCGGAGGTTGCTCGTGACAGAGGCTGTCGCCGGGAAGCTATCGCTGCTCGACCGCTATCTCACAGCGTGGATCTTCGCGGCCATGGGCTTCGGGGTCCTGCTCGGCTCGCTGTGGCCAGGCCTGCCGGAGTTCCTGGACCGCTTCAGCATCGGCACCACCAGCATTCCGATCGCCATCGGCCTGATCCTGATGATGTACCCGCCGCTCGCCAAGGTCCGCTATGAGGAAATGGGGCGCGTGTTCCGGGACTGGAAGGTTTTGGGGCTGTCGCTGGTGCAGAACTGGGTGGTCGGCCCGGTCCTGATGTTCCTGCTCGCCGCAGTCTTTCTCCACGGCCATCCGGAGCTGATGGTCGGCCTGATCCTCGTCGGGATCGCCCGCTGCATCGCCATGGTCCTCGTCTGGAACCAGCTCGCGCGGGGGAGCAGCGAGTACGCGGCGGGACTGGTGGCCATGAACAGCGTCTTCCAGGTCCTGACCTACGGGTTGATGGCCTGGCTGTTCATCACGGTGTTCCCCGGCTGGCTCGGCATCGATCTCTCCGGCGTCACTGGCGCGGATGGACGCACCGTCGCGGACATCACGATCCTCGAAATCTTTCGCAGCGTGATGATCTATCTCGGCATCCCGTTCGCCGCCGGCATGCTGACCCGCGCGGTACTTCTGCCGCGCATGGGGCGGGACTGGTACGAACACCGATTCGTCCCGCGCATCTCCCCGATCACGCTCGCAGCGCTGCTGTTCACGATCGTCGTGATGTTCAGCCTGAAGGGCGACCAGATGTTGCAGTTCCCGATGAAGGTCCTGCTCGTCGCGCTGCCGCTGACCAGCTACTTCGTGCTGATGTTCGGAATCAGCTTCTTCATGGCCCAGCGCGCCGGCGCGGATTACAGCCGGAGCACGAGCCTGGCGTTCACCGCCGCCGGCAACAACTTCGAGCTGGCCATCGCCGTGGCGATCGCGATCTTCGGCATCGCTTCGGACGTCGCCTTCGCGACGGTCATCGGCCCGCTGATCGAGGTCCCCGCGTTGATCGGTCTGGTGCACGTCGCGCTCTGGCTGCGACGCCGGGTGTTCGGCGAGAGCGACGCGGTGGAGAGCGCGGCCTGAGCCGGAGTGCGCCTGCGCGGACGCAGGCGCCCCGTGTCAGGCGCCGGCGAGTCCGAGCTTGGCGCCGTGCTCCGCGACGTAGTCCTCGATCGCCGAGCGATTCGCGGCGTCGTAGCGGTCCTCGAGTCGCACGATGACGTCGTTCGCAAACGTGGCGGTCTCCTCGAGATCGAACGCGAGCTTCGGAGCCCCATCCGTTCGGTAGATCGCCCGGCCCCGGATCCAGACGCTGTCGGCGGACTCGCGGGGACCCTCGAGCAGCTCGATCTCGCGGCTCGCGAAGCGCCGATCGAAGCCGTCGAGCGCGCGGACGAAGTACGCGAGGATCGCGTCGCGGCCCTCGAAGCGACCGCCGAGCGGCGCTCCCAGGTGCACTTCGTAGACCGCGTCGGGCGCGAGGAACGTCTCGATCGGGGACCAGTCGTTGCTCGCATAGGCCTTCTCGAAGGCCGCGGCGTAGGCGCCGAAGCGTTGCGTGAGCGACATCGGAGTCCTCCTGGTCGCGGTTCCGGGGGCGACGTTCGGCCGAGCGTACTCCGTGGGCGGAGTGGTTCGCCATCCCCGACGCCGTTGGCGGTTGGGGTCGTTGTCGCTACCAATAGGTGGCATTCCCTTTCTCTCAGTCGGAGCCCCCATGTCGATCATCGTGCTCGGAGCCGGCGTCTCTCCGTTCGTCCGCAAGGTTCGCGCGTTCCTCGCCGAGAAGGGCCAGCCGTACCAACACGAGCAGGTGAACCCCTACGCCCCGCCGGCGGACTGGCGCGAAATCTCGCCGCTCGGACGCATCCCCGCGCTGCGCGACGGCGAGCGGGTGATCAACGATTCGTCGGTGATCTGCCAGTACCTGGAGCGGCGCTTTCCGGAGCCGGCGCTGTACCCGACCGACGACTACGCCTTCGCCCGGGCGCTCTGGATCGAGGAGTTCATCGACGGGGGGCTGGTGCCGCCCGCCGGAGTGAAACTGTTTCAGCCGCTCGTGCTGCGACCGCTGATGACGCAGAAGCCCGCGACCGCAGAGGCCGAGGACGCGGCGCGAGAAGCGTGGGACGAAGAGATCGCACCGATGCTCGACTACCTGGAGGCGCAGCTCGGCGACGGCGAGTGGTTCGTCGGGGGCGAGCTCACGATCGCCGATCTCTCCGTCGCCAGCTCGCTGCTCAACGCCCGCCACGCCGGGTTTGCGCCGGCGAGCGCGCTCTGGCCGAAGCTGCGCGCGTTCCTCGAGCGGATGTGGAGCCGACCTTCTTTTGCGTCGCTGATCGCCGAGGAAATGCCGGTGTTCGGCACGCGCACGGACGAGATCCCGGCCTGATGGCGGATCCGGTCGCGCCGAACCCGGCATCGACGGCGATCGCATGGGTTCGCGGCGCGTGTTCGCGCCGGATCTGTGCGAGGGGCTCGTGGCCTTGGTGACCGGCGGAGGGACGGGACTCCAACGCGCGATCGCCGGACAACCAGGCGCTC
>CAYOHN010000248.1:0-5671 GCA_964403735.1 uncultured Spirochaetales bacterium
GTGTACGGCGTGAGGCGCGTGATCCGTAGCGATCGCATCGATCGTTCCGTCGGCGAGTCCGGCGCGACAGGCGTCGACGTCGGCCTGCCCGCGCAGCGGCGGCGCCATCTTCGTGTTGGTGTCGTAGCCGAGCGTCGCTTCGTCGAGCAGCGTCAGATGGTGCGGGGTGACCTCCGCCGTCACGTGGACCCCGCGCTCGCGCGCGGCGCGGATCAGTGCCACCGCTCCTGCGGTCGAGACGTGCGCCACGTGCAGGTGTGCCCCGCTGAGTTCCGCGAGCAGGAGATCCCGCGCCACATGCGCGACCTCCGCAACGGCGGGGTTGCCCGGCAAGCCGAGTCGCGTCGATACGGGGCCTTCGTTGACGACGCCTCCGCAGACCAGCGTGCGGTCCTCCGCGTGGGTGATGATCGGCACGTGAACCAGCCCGGAGTACTCGAGCACCCTGCGCATGACGCCCGAGTCCATGATGGTCTTGCCGTCGTCGCTGAACGCCACCACCCCGGATTCGACCAGCGCGACCATCTCCGTCATCACCTCGCCGGCGAGGCCCTTCGTCGCCGCAGCGACCGGATAGACCCGCGCGGGAGACTCGTGGCGAGCGCGATCGAGGATGTACTCGGTGACGGACGGATCGTCGTTGACGGGCTGCGTGTTGGCCATGCACACGAGCGCCGTGAAGCCGCCGGCCGCACCTGCGCGCCCGCCGGAAGCGATGTCTTCCTTGTATTCCTGCCCGGGCTCGCGCAGATGGACGTGGAGATCGATGAAGCCCGGCGCCAGCCAGCGCCCGCTCGCGTCGACGACCTCGGCGTCCCCGGCCTCGATACTGGATCCGAGCGCGGCGATGCGGCCGCCCTCGACGAGCAGGTCACCGACCTGGTCGCAGCCACTCGCCGGATCCAGCAGGCGCCCGCCGCGGATCCAGATCCTGCCCATGCCGTCTCCCCTCACGAGCCTTCCCGCCGCTCGCCGCCGCGCGGCGAGCGACCGGCGCACAAGTAGAGGACGGCCATTCGGACCGCGACCCCGTTGCGGACCTGATCGAGAATCACGCTCGGCCGCTGGTCGGCCAGGTCGTGCGCGATCTCGACGCCGCGGTTGATCGGGCCCGGATGCATCACGATGGCGTCGTCCTTGGCGAAGCGGAGCTTGCGCCGGTCGAGCCCGAAGGTCGCGGCGTACTCGCGAATGCTCGGGAAGAAACAGCCGTCGAGGCGTTCCTGCTGGATGCGCAGCAGCATGACCACGTCGGCCCCCTCGAGCGACTCGCGCAGAGATGTGTAGGCCTTGACGCCGAGGCTCTCGACAGCCGGCGGCAACATCGTCGGCGGCGCGGCGAGGCGCACCTCCGCACCGAGCTTCGAGAACGCGTACAGGTTGGACCGGGCGACGCGGGAGTGCAGGATGTCGCCGACGATGGTCACCGTGAGACCATCGATGCGGCCCTTCTCCTGCCAGACGGTGAAGACGTCGAGCAGCGCCTGGGTCGGATGTTCGTGCGCACCGTCGCCGGCATTGATCACGGGAGCATCGAGCGCGTCGGCAATGCGCTTCGGTACGCCCGCGACCTTGTGCCGCACCACGACTGCATCCGGGTCCATCGCGTCCAGCGTCATGGCGGTGTCGAGGATGCCTTCCGCCTTCGTGATGCTCGACAACGACGGCGAGAAGTTGACGACGTCCGCCGACAGACGCTTGCCGGCGATCTCGAAACTGGTCCGAGTCCGCGTCGATGGCTCGAAGAAGAGGTTGATGATGGTGCGGCCCCGCAGCGTGGGCACCTTCTTCACGTCGCGGCGTCCGACCTCCTCCATCCGCGCCGAGGTCTCGAGGATTCGCTCGAGCTCGTCGCGATCGAGATCCTCGATTCCGAGTAGATCGCGCCCGGTCATCTCGGCCCCTCTCTGGACTCTCTGGACGAATCCGTCTGCGCAGGCCCTTGCGCCGTCTCCTTCGCCTCGAGAACGACGACCTCCAGCGGACCCGAAAGCTCCCCCGAGAGCCCGCGCAGCTTCACTTGCTCGGTGCGCCGCGTGGGCAGGTTCTTGCCCACGTAGTCGATCTTGATCGGCAGCTCGCGATGCCCGCGATCGACGAGGCCCACGAGTTGCACGGACTGCGGCCTGCCGAAGTCCATCAACGCATCCATCGCCGCCCGGATCGTGCGGCCGGTGCTGACGACGTCGTCGACGAGGACCACGACGCGCCCGTCGACCGCCGATGGCATCTCGGTGCGCCGCAGCGGCGGGCGCTCGGCACGGCTCACGAGGTCATCCCGATACAGCGTGGTATCGAGAATGCCGACGGGCAGCGCGACGCCGGCGACCTGTTCGAGATCCGCCGCGAGCTGGCGCGCGAGCGGAACCCCGCCGTTCGGGATCGCCACGAGGAAGAGCCGCTCGAGATCGTCATTGCGCTCGATCAGCTCGTGGGCGATCCGCATCAGCGCGCGGCGGATCGCGAGGTCATCGAGGACGACACGCTCGCCGCCGCCACCGGAACCCTCCGCCGAACTCGAGGCGCCGGACGTGGCCGGCGAGAGGGAGGAGTTGGAGGAAGGCGTCGCGGCCGAGCCGCTCTCCGAGAAGGCGCTCAGGTCATACGACTCGTGGGCGCCGCCGGGGCGCGCCGAGGGCGGGGTGGAATCCCTCACGCGGTCACCTTTGTCCGCCTCGCAGGACGGACTTAAAAGGCCTCGGAACGACTGGATGGTACCGGTCGCGCGGGAGAGGCGTCAAGTCTCGCCGGGATTCCGCTGCCAGCACCTCCCCGGATCGAGCCGACGAGGCCATCGCGCGCCGAAGGGCCGCTATCGAATGCCCTCGCCGATCCGCTCCCAACGCATCTTGTCGGTGAGCAGATCCCACCAATGCAGCGGGTTGAGCAGATCGGTCCACGGACCGTTCCAGTCCCACGACCAGTAGAGCAGGAACGCGGGGCCCTTCATCTCGGCGAGTCGCACGGTGCCCCAATAGCGACTGTCGTTCGAATGGTCCCGGTTGTCGCCCATCACGAAGTATCGACCCGGCGGCAGCGTCACCGGCGGGCGCTCCGGACCCGTCCGGCTCGGGTCGTCGAGAATGCGATGGGGGTAGCCGTCGAGCGTTTCCTCGGCCAGATGGAGGGGGCGACCCCTCTCGTCCTGGAACGTCTCGGGCGTCGAGTCGACGGGGACCGGCTCGCCGTTGATCCAGAGTCTCGAGCCCCGCAACTCGACGGTGTCTCCCGGCAAGGCGACGACCCGCTTGACGAAGCGGTCGCTCGGGAGATCCGGCCGCTGATCCGCAGGGTAGATGCCGCCGTGCGGATCCCGCGCCACCTCGAACACGACGACATCACCGCGCCGCGGCTCGCGCCAGCCCGGGAGACGTGCATCGGTGAACGGGATCTTCACGCCGTAGATGAACTTGTTGACGAACAGATGGTCGCCGATCAGCAACGTGGGCAGCATCGAACCCGACGGGATGCGATACGGCTCGATGACGCACGCGCGGATCGAGAGCGCGATGAGAATCGCCACCAGCAGCGTCCCGAACTGCTCCCACGCGCGACGCCAGATCGACGGCTGTTGAGCCGAGACCTCGCCCCCGGCGGCCTCTCGACCCGCCGCCGGACTCAATCTCGCTCCAGGCGCAGGGCGGCCAGGAACGCCTCCTGCGGGATCTCGACCTGCCCGACGCGCTTCATCCGTCGCTTCCCTTCTTTCTGCTTCTCGAGCAGCTTGCGCTTGCGAGAGATGTCTCCGCCATAGCACTTGGCCGTCACGTTCTTGCGTAGCGCCTTCACGGTCGATCGCGCGATCACGCGCGAACCCACCGCCGCCTGGAGCGCCACTTCGTACATCTGGCGCGGAATGAACTCCTTCAGCTTGCGCACCAGGTCGGATCCTCGCATGTAGGCCTTGTCCCGGTGGACAATCAGCGAGAGGGCATCGACGGGTTGTCCGTTGACCAGGACGTCGAGCTTGACCAGGTCCGCGGGCCGGAAGCCGATCAGCTCGTAGTCGAACGAGCCGTAGCCGCGCGTCGCGCTCTTCAGCCGATCGTGGAAATCCGCAACGATCTCTGCCAGCGGCAGCTCGTAGCGAACCTGCACCCGGGATCCGTGTACGTGCATGTCGCGCTGGACTCCGCGGCGTTCCTGGCACAATGCAAGGACAGGCCCGACGTGCTCGGACGGCACGTGGATCGTGGCGAGCATCACCGGCTCTTCGATCCGATCGATGCGGGACACGTCCGGAAGCGCGGCCGGGCTGTCGATCTCGAGTGTCTCGCCGTTCTCGAGAACGACGCGGTAGCGCACCGTCGGGGACGTCGTGATCAGCGACAGCTCGTACTCGCGCTCGAGCCGCTCCTGGATGATCTCGGCGTGCAGGAACCCGAGGAAACCGCAGCGGAAGCCGAAGCCCAGCGCTGCACTGCTCTCGGGCTCGTAGCCGAACGACGCATCGTTGAGTCGCAGCTTCTCGAGGGCCGCCTTCAGGTTGTGATAGTCGTCGCCGTCGACCGGATAGAGTCCGGCAAAGACCATCGGCTTCACTTCTCGGAACCCCGGCAACGCGGACGCCGCCGGCCGGGTTACGCGCGTCATCGTATCTCCGATGCGGACGTCCGCGAGAGTCTTGATACCGGCGATCACGATCCCGACCTCGCCCGTTTCGAGCGCCTCGACCGCGCGCGGGTGCGGATCGACGAGGTCGAGTTCGGTCGCGTCGTGCTCCGAGCCCTGCGCCATCAGCTTCACGCTGTCGCCCCGGGCAAGTCTGCCGTCCACCACACGCACCAGCACGACGACGCCCACGTACGGATCGAACCACGAGTCGTAGACCAGCGCGCGCAGCGGAGCCGCCGGATCTCCGGCAGGCGGCGGCACCTTCTCGACGATGCGTTCGAGCAGCGCGTCGATGCCCTGCCCGGTCTTCGCCGACACGTGCAGCACGTCGTCTCGGTCGAGGCCGATGACGTCCTCGATCTCCCGCGCCACCCGCTCCGGCTCCGCGGACGGCAGATCGATCTTGTTGAGCACCGGCAGGATCTCGAGTCCAGCCTCGACTGCCAGATAGGTATTGGCCAGCGTCTGTGCCTCGATGCCCTGTGCTGCATCCACCACCAACACGGCGCCCTCGCACGCCTGCAGGGCTCGCGACACCTCGTACGAGAAGTCCACGTGTCCGGGGGTATCGATGAGGTTCAGGACGTAGAGTTCGCCGTCCCGCGCACGATGGTAGATGCGCGCCGTCTGCGCCTTGATCGTGATCCCGCGCTCGCGCTCGAGCTCCATCTTGTCGAGGAACTGCGCACGCTTCTCGCGCACCGTCAGCGCCTGCGTGGCATCGAGCAGCCGATCGGCCAGCGTGCTCTTGCCATGATCGACGTGCGCGATGATGCAGAAATTGCGGATGCGATCCTGCTCGATCACGGCGCGCGCTCGGGCTCGCGTAGGGCCTTCTCGAACCAGGTGTGCGTCCGGCGCAGACCCTCCTCGACGGAGATACGCGGCTCCCAATCGAGCTCTCGGCGCGCGAGAGCGATGTCCGGGCGACGCACCTTCGGGTCATCCGGCGGCAAGCCACGGAAGACCAGCTCGCTCGACGACTCCGCGACGGCGAGAATCGCTCGCGCCATCTGGACCAGCGTCATCTCTTCGGGGTTGCCGATGTTCATCGGCC
>CAYOHN010000249.1:0-5671 GCA_964403735.1 uncultured Spirochaetales bacterium
GGCGACGAAGTCCATCGCGAGGATGCGGCGCGTGCTCAGATCTTCGTGGGCAGCGGGGACGAACAGGCTCGGCTCGTCGGCGACGAGATCTCGATAGCGGTGCAGGCTCGCCGCCTCGATCCGGTAGTCGGCCTCTCGATGGAGCTGGCGCTTGGCCTCGGCGACGAGGCCTGTGACGTCTACGTCCACGGGCAAGAGATCCGCGATGCGCAGGAGGGCCGCGACGTTGTCGACGTCGGCGTCGATGCTCCGCGCGATCCCGGGGTACTGGATCTTGAGCGCCAGGCGGCGGCCGTCGCGCGCCACGGCCGCGTGGACCTGACCGATCGACGCCGCGGCGACCGGCTCCCACTCGAACGACCGGAAACGCGCCTCCCAGCCCTTCCCGTACTCGCGGCCGAGCACGCGGCGGAGCTGCGTCGCCGGCATCGCGTCGGCCGAAGCGCGCAGCACGGACAGCGCGTCAGCGAGTTCGGCGGGGAGCAGGTCGACACTTTCCAGGGACAACAGCTGACCGAGCTTCATCGCGGCACCGCGCAGCTGGGCCAGGCGGCGTGCCAGACGGCGAGCGCGCGCACCGCCAGCCATCGCCGCTCCGGCGGCGTCGCCGCCGAGGAGCCAGCGACGCGCGCGCCCCGCGAGCCCGCCGGCGGCCAGCTCGCCCGCCGTCCAGCCGAGCCGTGCCAGCCGCTCGATGCGTCCCGCCGGGACCCTGGAGCGGCGACGCGCGGGGGCCTCGCTCACGGGTGACTTCGCCCGCTCATGGAGAGAAATCCGGATCGGGCTCCGCCGACGACGCCACGCGGTCCCTCGGGAGATCAGCCTCCGGTCGCAGCAGGAATTCCTCCAGCGCGGCGGCGAGCTCGTCCGGAATCTCGGCGGCCAACGAGTGTCTCGCACCCGGAAAGACCCGCAGCTCGCTGCGAGGGAGCAGTTCGGCGAGCCGCGCGACGCCGTCGCCCATGTTCGCGCCGTGATCCTGGTCTCCCCAGCCGAGCCACACCGGGTGGTGGATCTGCGGCGCGAGCGGGAACAGGCTGCGCTCGACCTGATCCGCCGCCATGTCGAAGTACATGCGGACGAAGCCGGGGCCCATCACCTCGCGGTAGTACGCGAAGGTATCAGCGAGCGCCTCCTCCCGACCCGGCCAGTCCTTCCGGTACCAGTAGCGAGACTGGATCCACACGATCGGCCAGAACGCGGCGTACCCGGAAACGGCACGCATCGCGCGCGCGACGCGCGGACTGGCTTCCCACGCGCTTCCCGGCGCCCACGACAACAGCCGATCGAATCGGCCCGGCGCGCGCACGGCGAGCCGCAGGACCAGGTTCCCGCCCAGGCTGCCGCCGGCCAGATGGGCGCGCTCGATCCTGAGCGCATCGAGCAGCTCGAGCACGGTGTCCTCGTAGAGGCGCAGCGGATAATCGCGATCGGGCTTTTCGGCGTACCCGCTGCCCGGAAAGTCGAGGACCAGTACGCGGTGACGGCGTGCCAGCACCGGCACCAGCCCGTCGTACTCCTCGATGCGCGACGTATGTCCGGGGATCAGCACGACGACCGGCGCGTCGCGCGGTCCTTCGTCGATCATGCGGACGCGAAAGCCAAGTAGCTGCATGTCGCGCTGTTCGAACGGCGTCGTGCGAACCGCCCCGGGCCGGGTTCGACCGGCGTCGGGGGGCGGCGCGCAGCCCATGGCGAGAAAACCCGCAAGCGCCCACACGACGGCTCGGGGAGCGTGTGACATCCCCATCACGATATGCGATCGGCTCCCGCCCGCCATCGGAGTCTCGTGGGTCCGCGGTATGCTTCAGGGTCCGTTCGCATCTGCTCGCGCGCAAGGAGGAACCAAGAAGGGTGCGTCGCGTCTTCGCAGCCATCGCCGTCGTCATCATCGCCATCGTGTTCGCCGCGTGTGCGAAGCCCGCCGCCGCGCCGCCGTCCGGCAACGCCTGGTTCGACAGCGGTCAGGCCGCCGTCGCGCGCGCGCGCACCCTGGTCCCACCGGGTGCGCGAGCGCGCAACGTGATCCTGTTCATCGGCGACGGGATGGGCCTCTCGACGGTCACCGCGGCGCGCATCCTGGAGGGGCAGATCCGTGGGGAGCCCGGCGAGGAGAACCTGCTCGCGTTCGAGGAACTGCCGCACCTCGCGCTCGCGAAGACCTACGCCGTCAACCTGCAGGTGCCGGATTCCGCGGCGACGGCGACGGCGATGTGCGCGGGCATCAAGACGAAGGCCTACGTGCTGGGCGTCGATGCGAGCGTGACGCCTGGCGACTGGACCACGGTCGAGGCCAGCCGCCGGCGCACGCTGTTCGAGGAAGCGGAGAACCGCGGGCTCGCCACGGGGCTCGTGACGACGACGCGGATCACGCATGCGACGCCGGCCGCGTGCTACGCCCACGCGGCGCACCGAAACTGGGAAGACGACACGACGCTGCCGCCTGCCGCGCGCGAAGCCGGTTTCCCCGACCTTGCGCGCCAGCTCGTCGAGTTTCCCGCAGGCGACGGCATCGACGTGATCCTCGGCGGCGGCCGCGCGCAGTTCCTACGCCAGAACCAGCTCGATCCCGAGCGGCCGGAGCTCACCGGCAACCGCCAGGACGGCCGCGACCTGATCGCGGCGTGGCAATCGCGACGGCCGGATGGCGCGTTCTTGTGGAACCGATCCCAGCTTGCCTCGCTCGATCCGCGCTCGCTCGGGCCGGTGCTCGGACTCTTCGAGTCCTCGCACCTCGCCTTCGAAGCCGACCGCGAGGACGATGTCGGAGGCGAACCGTCGCTCAGCGAGATGACGGCGAAGGCGATCGAGCTGCTCCAGCGCAACCCGCACGGTTTCGTGCTGATGGTCGAAGGCGGCAGGATCGACCAGGCGCACCACCTCGGCAACGCCTACCGCGCGCTCACCGACACGATCGAGTTCTCGAACGCCGTCCGCGCGGCGCTCTCGCTGACGGATTCCCGCGACACGCTGATCGTCGTCACCGCGGATCACAGCCACGTCATGACCATCGCCGGCTATCCGCACCGGGGGAATCCGATCCTCGGCAAGGTGGTGTCGGTGGACCCGAGCGGAGAACCGGATTCGCGCTATCTGCGAGATGTCCTGGGGCTCCCGTTCACGACGCTCTCGTACGCCAACGGCCCCGGCTACACCGGCGCGTCGCCCCAGCAGCCGGAGGGACCCAAGCGCTTCCTGCACTTGCCGACCGGCTACCGCGGCATCACGAGGGGCCGGCCGGACCTGACGCACGTGGACACGACGGCGCCGGACTATCTGCAGGAAGCGACCGTCCCGACGCGCAACGATACCCATGCCGGCGAAGACGTCCCGATCTATGCCGGCGGCCCCGGCGCCGAGCTGTTCCGCGGCGTGCAGGAACAGAGTTACGTGTTCCACGCCATCGTCGAGGCGCTCGGGTGGCAGGACCTCGAGCGCTGAGCCGACCGACTCGCCCGGGAAACGTCACCTCGGACGGCATCCGGCGCACCGACGAAACATGGAGCCGGTCGATCCCACGAGTGTCGAGGCGACGCGCGCGCTCTCCGTCGAGGAGGCGGAGCGCTGGATCCGTGACGTCGGAGGCGCCCTGTTCCGCAAGCCGGCTCCCGGCGATGGCGGCGAGCGCTGGCTCGCGCTGGTCCGGACGCCCGCGGCGGCGGCGGCGGGGAGTCGTCTGATCGTCGGACTCGGCGAGACGCCCACGGCCGCGGCCCAGATGGCGCGGCTGGCGTGGGACGAGATCTGGAAGACGCTTTCGGAGGCCCACTGAGCGCTCACGCGCGGCGCGGTACACTACGCCGGCGTGTTGCTCCGCCGCGTCTACTCCCTGCTGTTCTGGGCCTTCCTGGTCCTCAGCTCGATCGCGCTGTTCCCCGTCGCGGTCGCGATCTGGGCGCTGACGGCGCCGTTCGATCGCCGGCGGGTGTTGCTTCATCGGTTCACGTGCTTCTGGGGCTCCCTGTACACCTGGATCAATCCGTTGTGGCCCGTCGTCGTGGACGGTCGGGAGAAGATCCGCGGCGACGAGACCTACGTGATGGTCGCGAATCACCTCTCGCTGCTCGACATCCTGGTCCTGTTCCGGCTGTTCCGGCACTTCAAATGGGTCTCGAAGATCGAGAACTTCCGGATCCCCTGCATCGGCTGGAACATGCGCATGAACCGCTACATCCCGCTGCGTCGCGGAGACCGCGAGAGCGTCGTCCAGATGATGGCGGCGTGTGAGCGGACGCTCGGCGAAGGGAACTCGATCCTGATGTTCCCGGAGGGCACGCGGTCCGTCGACGGCGAGCTGCGCGCGTTCAAGCCCGGCGCCTTCGAGCTGGCGCTGCGCACGCGCCGGCCGATCCTGCCGATCGTGCTCGAGGGCACGTCGAATGCGCTGCCGAAGCGCGGCTTCGTGCTGCAGGGGAAGCATCCGATCCGCGTGACCGTGCTCGATCCGATCCCGCCGGAGCGCTTCGAGGGACAGTCCTCCAAGGAGCTGACCGAGCAGGTCCGCGGCGTGATTGCGAGCGCGCGGGGGCACCGCTAGCGGGTTGCGGAAAACGGGAAACGGCGCCGCATGGGCGTTCTGCTAACCTGCGCTCCCGCATGGAGAATCTCGTGAACCCCGAAACCCGCCCCGTCGACCGCCGCGCGCCCCGCAAGGACGTCCGCAACCTCGCGATCATCGCGCACGTCGATCACGGCAAGACGACGCTGCTCGACGGCCTGCTGCGCCAGACCGGCGCGCTGCCGCCCAAGCAGATCGCCGTCGAGCGCGTGATGGACTCGAACGATCAGGAGCGCGAGCGCGGGATCACGATCCATGCGAAGAACACGGCGGTCCGCTTCGAGGGCGTGCACATCCACCTGGTCGACACGCCGGGCCACGCCGACTTCGGCGGCGAGGTGGAACGCGTGCTCGGCATGGTAGACTCGGTGCTGCTGCTGGTCGACGCGGTCGAGGGCGTGATGCCGCAGACGCGCTTCGTGCTGCGCAAGGCGCTCGCGCACGGGCTGCGTCCGATCCTCGTCGTCAACAAGATCGACCGGCCGGAGCAGCGCGCCGCCGAGGTGCTCGACGAGGTCTTCGATCTGCTCGTCGAGCTCGGCGCCAACGACGAGCAGCTCGACTTCCCGGTGGTGTACGCGTCGGCCAAGGAAGGCGGCGCCTCGCTGACCCCCGACGCGCCTCGGACGGACCTGCGCCCGCTACTCGAAGCGATCGTCGAACACGCGCCCGCGCCGGTCGTCGATCTCGATGGCTCGCTCCAGTTCCAGGCGATGACACTCGCGTATGACGAGTTCCTCGGCCGATTGGTGATCGGCCGGGTCGCGCGCGGCCGGCTCCGGCGCGGCACCACGGTGACCCGCGTCCCGATGGAGGGCGCTCCCAGCAGCTTCCGCGTGACCAAGCTCTTCGGCACGCTCGGTCTCGACCGCGTCGACGTCGAGGAAGCCGCGGCTGGCGACCTGGTGGTGATCGCCGGCGTCGACTCGATCGAGATCGGCGACACCATCTGTGAGCCCGGCGCGCTCGAGGCGCTCCCGCGCGTCGCCGTCGACCCGCCGACGGTGCGCGTGCGCTTCTCGGGTTACGGGGACAGTGCGCTCAACATCGGCGTCCGCATCTACGCCATGACGCGCGAGTGGAACGACTTCTTCGCCATCACCGAGGACGTGC
>CAYOHN010000250.1:0-5648 GCA_964403735.1 uncultured Spirochaetales bacterium
TGGAAATAGTTCACGGAGACTCAGAAGCGGTAGCCTTTGGAATGGGAACCTACGGGCTCGTCGAGGGCATCACCGAGTACCTGCCGATCAGCTCGACGGGCCACCTGATCCTGGCCTCGTCGCTGCTCGGGCTGCGGACGCCGGAGCAGGCGGAGGCGCTCGCCACCTTCGAAATCGCCATCCAGGGCGGCGCCATCCTCGCGGTGTTGGGGCTCTACCGGCACCGGATCCCGCAGACGTGGAACGGCCTGCGGGGGCGCGACCCGATGGGTCTGCGGTTGCTCCAGAATCTGGCCCTCGCCTTCCTGCCGGCGGCCGTCCTCGGACCGCTGCTCGACGACCCGATCGAAGCGCACCTGTTCTCGGCGCCGCCCGTGCTGGCCGCGCTGTTCCTCGGCGGGCTGTGGATGATCTGGCTGGGCCGGCGCGGCCCGAGCGGCGAGCGCACCGTCGACTCGATCGACGCGCGCATGGCACTGCTGATCGGTCTCTTCCAGTGCGTCGCGATGTGGCCGGGAACGTCGCGCTCGATGATGACGATCGCCGGTGGCGTATTGCTCGGCCTGCGCCCGCGCGACGCCGCCGAGTTCTCGTTCCTGCTCGGCGTTCCCACGCTGGGAGCGGCGTGCGTGTACAAGCTGACCAAGAACCTGCTGGGGGACGGCCCGAACGTGTTCGAGACGCTCGGCGCTGCGCCGGTCGCGATCGGCTTCGCCGTCGCGGCCGTGTCCGCCGCATTCGCCGTGCGCTGGCTGGTGAGCTTCCTCGGTCGCCACGGACTGGCGCCGTTCGGCTGGTATCGGATCGCGCTCGCAGTGGTGCTGGGCGCGCTGCTCTGGAGCGAGGTGGTGCAGCTCACGGCCTGAGGGGATCCGATCCACCCGACGCGCCGCGCGATCGAGCGGCGACCGGCACTCCCGTCTCAGCTGTGGAAGTCGCTCGACCAGGTGCGCAGTATACGCAGATCCGCGTCAGCTGTGGAAGTCGCTCGACCAACTGCGAAGCGTGCGCAGATAGTTGGCGCGCTCGAAGCTGTCGGGATTCGGCACCGCCGCCTGCGACAGACTTCCCTTCATCTGCTCGACGGACTCGTACTCGCGCTCTTCGAGCCACCGCACGAGCGCCGTCTCGAGCGCCCGCAGATGTCCCGCTCCGTGCTGCAACAGCGCCGAGGCGAGCATCGTTGCATCCGCCCCGGCGAGCAGCACCTTGACGATGTCCGAGACATCGTGGACGCCGGAGCTGGCCGCCAGCGAGGCCGCCACACGCCGGCGCAGGATGCCGATCCAGCGCAGCGGAAGCCGCAGCTCCTCCGAGCGCGAAAGCACCAGGTGGGGGGTCACCTCGAGGCTGTCGAGGTCGAGATCCGGCTGGTAGAAGCGGTTGAAGAGTACGAGGCCATCGGCACCGGCTGCGACGGCCGCCCGCGCGAAGTGACCGAACGCGGTGTAGTACGGCCCGAGCTTCACCGCGAGCGGGATACGCACGGTCGCGCGAACGGCGGCGATCAGCGAGAGGGCGCGCGCTTCGACGTCGGCAGCCGATTCCTCCGGGTCCGCGGCCACCTGGTACAGGTTCAGCTCCAGCGCCACGGCGCCCGCCTGCTCGACCGCCTCGGCGTGCTCGATCCAGCCACCGGTCGTCGTCCCGTTGAGGCTGGCAATCACGGGAACGTGCAGCGCGCGGCGCGCCGCCGCGACCAGCTCGAGGTACGCGTCGGGGCCCGTCGCGTAGTCCGACAGCTCGGGCAGGTAGTCGAGCGCCTCGGCGAACACGCCGGTCCCGGCCTCGAGCGCACCGTGCACCGCGAGGGAGACCTCGGTGATCTCCTCCTCGAACAGCGACGGCAACACCACCGCCGCGGCGCCGGCATCCTCGAGCCGGCGCAGCCCATCCAGGCTGCCCGTCAGCGGCGACGACGACGGCACCAGCGGCGTCCGCAGGGAAAGGCCGAGGTAGCTGCTGCGCAGGTCCATGGAACTCACTCCTCGGTGTCGTCTGCGGGCGGCGTAGCGGAGGCAGAGGATCTCGACGATGCGCCGGATGCGGTGGCTCTGGCGGCGCTGTCGGCCACTACCGGGCCGGGCAGCGGCAAGCTGCGCTCGACCCCGGCGAGCTGCGAATAGTGCCGCCAGCGCTCGTCGGCATCGCTCTGGGCCAGCGCGAGCAGCCGCTCGGCTTCCGCCGGGGCGCTGCGCAGCAGCATCGCGAAGCGGGCCTCTTGCTCGGCGAAGCCGCGCACCGGCATCGTCGGCTCGCGCGAGTCCAGTTGGAACGGCTGGTGTTCGCTCTCGGTGCCCGGGTGATAGCGCCACAGGGGCCAGAAGCCGCTGCGGACGGCGTCGCGCTGGTGGCTCATCGAGCGGGCCATGTCGATGCCGTGGGCGATGCAGGTGCTGTACGCGATCACCAGCGACGGACCCGGCCAGGCGTCGGCCTCGCGCAGCGCCTTCAGCGTCTGCGCGTCGTCGGCGCCCATCGCCACCTGGGCCACGTAGACGTGGCCGTAGGCGCTGGCGATCAGGCCCAGATCCTTGCGCGGGATCTGCTTGCCGCCGGCCGCGAACTTGGCGACGGCGCCGCGTGGGGTCGCCTTCGACGCCTGTCCGCCGGTGTTGGAATAGACCTGGGTGTCGAGCACCAACACGTTCACGTCGCGACCGCCGGCGAGCACGTGATCGAGCCCGGGCGCGCCGATGTCGTAGGCCCAGCCATCGCCGCCGACGATCCACACGCTCTTGCGGACGAGCGCATCGGCGATCGACAGCAGGCGCAGTGCGTCGGGTGCGGAGCCGCCCGACGCGGAGGTAGCGAGCGGTTCGAGGCGCCGCTTCAGCAGCACCACGCGCTCGCGCTGCGCGGCGATCGCCGCCGCATCGGTGCCGATCTCGGCGAGCAGCGCCGCGGCGAACTCCGCCCCCACTTCGGGAGCCAGCGCCGCGAGCAGCCGGCGCGCCTCTTCGACCTGGCGCTCGAGCGCCAGCCGCATGCCCAGCCCGAACTCCGCGTCGTCCTCGAACAGAGAGTTGGCCCAGGCCGGACCGCGACCGTCCGGGCCGACCGTCCACGGCGTCGTCGGGAGGTTGCCGCCGAAGATCGACGAGCAGCCGGTGGCGTTGGCCACCAGCATGCGATCGCCGAAGAGCTGCGACAACAGCTTCAGGTACGGGGTCTCCCCGCAACCGGCACACGCGCCGGAGAACTCGAAGAGCGGCTGCCGCGTCTCCACGGCCTTCACGGTCCCCGGATCGAGCGCCGTCGGATCGAGCTCGGCGATGTCGAGGAAGAACGCGAAGTTTTCGCGCTCGCGCTCGCGGTGCGGCCCGATGGGCGCCATGTCGATCGCCTTGTGCTTGGCCTCGCTCTTGCTGCGCGCCGGACAGGTATCGACGCAGACGCCGCAGCCGGTGCAGTCGTCGGGCGCCACCTGGATCGTCAGCCGGTGGTCGGGCAGCTCGCGCGACCGAAACGGCTTGTCGAGGAAGCCGTCGGGCGCGCCGGCGAGCGCTGCCTCGGGATAGACCTTCATCCGGATCGCTGCGTGCGGACACACGAGCGCACATTTCCCGCAGTCGATGCAGATGCTCGGGTCCCAGATGGGGATCTCGGCGGCGAGCGCACGTTTCTCGTAGCGCGCGGTGCCGGTCGGGAAGGTGCCATCCGGCGGCAGCGCCGAGACGGGCAGCGTGTCGCCCTTCCCGGCGAGCAGGAGTCCGGTAACGCGCTGCACGAAGTCCGGAGCGCCCGGCGGCACGGCGGCACGGCGCCGCAGCGACGACGTGACCGTCTCGGGTGTCTCCACGCGGTGGAGCGCACCGAGCGCCTGCGCCACGGCGTCGAGGTTGCGCTGCACCACCGTCGGACCGCGCTTTGCGTAGGCCTTCTCGATCGAGCGGCGGATCGCCGCCAGCGCATGCTCGCGCTCGAGCACACCCGACAGCGCGAAGAAGCACGGCTGCATCACGGTGTTGATGCGTCCGCCCATGCCGGCCTCGCGCGCCACGCAGCCGGCGTCGATCACCCACAGCTCGAGGTCGCGCTCGACGATCTGCCGTTGCGCCTCGATCGGCAGCGCGTCCCAGACTGCGTCCGGCGGATGCGGCGCGTTCAGCAGTAGCTTCGCACCGGGGGCCGCTCGCTCGAGCACGTCGATCTGGAACAGCAGGTCGAAATGATGGCAGGAGAGGAACTGCGCCCGCTCGATCTGATACGTCGAGCGGATCGGCTCCGGCCCGAAGCGGACGTGCGACACGGTGATCGCGCCGGACTTCTTCGAGTCGTAGACGAAGTACCCCTGGGCGTGCAGCGGCGTCTCGCTGGCGAGGATCGCCACGGTGCTCTTGGCGGCCCCGACGGTGCCATCCGAGCCGAGCCCGAAGAACAGCGCGCGCACGCCTTCGCCTTCGCCGTTGCCCTCGCCTTTGCGCTCGTCGTTGCCCTCGGTCCGGAACTCGCGATCCCACGGCAGGCTCGTCTTCGTGACGTCGTCGACGATGCCGATCGTGAAGCGGTTGCGCGGCGCCGGCCCGGCGAGCTCGTCGAGCACGGCCTTCGCCATCGCCGGCGTGAACTCCTTCGAGCCGAGTCCGAAGCGTCCGCCGACGATGCGCGGCATCGGCCGGCCGGCTGCCGCTGCCTCGGCGAAGGTCGTCACGACGTCCTGATAGAGCGGCTCGCCGGCCGAGCCGGGCTCCTTGCAGCGATCGAGCACGGCGACCGCGCGGGCGCTGGCCGGCACGGCGGCGAGCAGGGCCTCGGCCGGGAACGGCCGGAACAGCCGCATCGTCACGAGCCCCACCTTCTCGCCGCGCGCGACGAGCGCGTCCACGGCTTCGCCCGCGGCGCCCGCGCCGGAGCCCATCAGCACGAGCACGCGCTCGGCGTCCGGCGCCCCGCGATAGTCGACGAGCCCGTAGCGCCGTCCGCTGCGCGCTGCGAGCTGTTCGAAGCAGTCCGCGACGATTCCGGGCACCGCGTCGTAGAACGGGTTGGCCGCTTCGCGCGCCTGGAAGAACACGTCCGGGTTCTGCGCGCTGCCGCGCAGCACCGGGGCGTCGGGCGTGAGCCGGCGCGCGCGGTGCGCGAGCACGGCATCTTCGTCGACGAGTGCGCGCACGTCGTCATCGTCGAGCAGCGCGATCCGCTGGACCTCGTGGGAGGTCCGGAAGCCGTCGAAGAAGTGCAGGAACGGCACGCGGGTGCGCAGAGTCGCCGCGTGCGCGACCAACGCGAAGTCGTGCGCCTCCTGAACCGACGATGCGCACAGCATCGCGAAGCCGGTGCTGCGCGCAGCCATCACGTCGCTGTGATCGCCGAAGATCGAAAGCGCGTGGGTCGCGAGCGCGCGCGCCGCCACGTGAATCGCGCAGGGCAGCAGCTCGCCGGCGATCTTGAACAGGTTCGGCAGCATCAGCAGCAGGCCCTGTGAGGCCGTGAAGGTCGTCGCGAGCGCCCCGCCTTGCAGGGCGCCGTGCAGCGTGCCGGCGGCGCCGGCCTCGCTCTGCAGCTCGACGACCTCGGGCACGGTGCCCCACAGATTCGGCTGCCGGCGCGCGCTCCAGGCGTCGGCCCATTCGCCCATCGGCGAGGCGGGGTCAGATGATGCGCAACCTGAGACACACAGCCCAACGGTTCTGGCGATCGGTGAG
>CAYOHN010000251.1:0-2905 GCA_964403735.1 uncultured Spirochaetales bacterium
CGGGGATCCGATCGCTGCGGACGCGCGTCCGCGGCTGGCGACGCCGCCCGCGCGCATCGTCTCGCTGGTGCCGAGCCTCACCGAGGCGCTGTTCGACCTCGGGCTCGGCGACCGCGTGGTCGGCGTGACCCGCTGGTGCGTCCACCCTGCCGCCGGCGTGTCGGGCCTGCCGAAGGTCGGCGGCACCAAGGACACGGACGTCGCCGCGGTGCTCGCGTTGGCGCCGGACCTGGTGATCGCCAATCGAGAAGAGAACACGCGGCGCACGGTGGAGAAGATCCGGGCCGCGGGGATTCCGGTCTGGGTGACGTACCCGAGGACGGTCGCCGAGGGCGCGGCGCTGCTGCGCGAGCTCGCGAGCCTGGGTGCGAATCGCCACGCGCTGGAGACGGTGGTGGAGCCCGTGGAGCAGGCGGTCTCCGAGGCGGAGCGAACCCGCCCTCAGACTCTGGTGAGTGCTCTCTGCCCCATCTGGCGCGACCCGTGGATGAGCGTGGGAGCGGATACCTACGCCGATGCGCTCCTGAGCCTGTGCGGAGGAGCGAACGTGTTCGCAGATCGGCGCGAGCGCCGCTATCCGCTCGTTTCGCTCGAGGACGTCGTCGCCGCGGCTCCCGCCGTGGTCCTGCTGCCGGACGAGCCGTACGCGTTCGGGCCGCGCGATGTCGCCGAGCTGCGGGAGCTTCCGATCCCCGCCGCCGGCGCCGGCCGGATCCACTGCATCGACGGCACGTGGCTCTCGTGGTACGGTGCGCGCATCCGGCCTGCACTGGCCGCCATCCGCCGGCTCCTCCACCCCCCGCCGTCGGCTCGAGGCGCATAGCAGCTCGGCTCCCCCCGGTTCTGGTTCTTGCGATGGGTTCTCGCGGCGGATTCTCTCTCGGATCGAGCCGGGGGGAGGATCGAGCCGCTCGATGGTGGCCGGAATGCATGCGAGCTGCGCCCTCGTGCGTGAGAAAGGGCTCCAGCAAAGCGCGCGTCCGGCCGACGAGAATGGTCGCTGACTTGCTTCATAGGGGGGTTCATCGAGTCATGGCCAGCCGGGAGCCCGTGCGGCTCATCTCGCTTCTTCGTTCTACGTGTTCTCTCGTCGCCACCGCCGTGTTGCTGGCGCCCGCCACGAGCTTCGCGGCCGCGTTGTCCGAGGTCCGCATCGGGACGCACGAGGATCACACGCGCATCGTGCTCGAGCTGGACGAGGCCACCTCGTACCGGCTGACGCCGCCCACCAAGGGGGGATCCCAGCGCCTGATCCAGATCCAGCTCGACGCGGAGAGCGCGGCCCGACACGTCGCGTCGCGAAGCCCGCTCGTCGAGGCCGTCCGCGTGGCCCCATCGGCGCGCGGCGCGACGGTGTTCGTCGATCTGTCGCAGACCAGTGTAGGGATTTCCGAAATGATCCTCGCCGATCCGCCGCGAATCGTGCTGGATCTCACGGCGGCGCCCGCACCGGTCGCCGCGCGCACGGACCCCGCGCCGAGTCCGGCTCCGAGTCCCACCCCGAGCCCGGCGCCCGAGCGGGCTCCGGCTCCGCAGCCGACCCCCGCGCCGACGCGGACCGACGAAGCTGCGCCCGCGGCCACGCCTCCGGCGCCGGCGCAGGCCGCCCCGTCGCTGTCGGATCCCGTCCCGAGTGATGTCGCCGACGCGGAAGCTGCGGCGATGGCCGATGTCGTGGGGGACGAGATCGCCGCGCCCGGCGAGCCCGAACCCGTTCCGGACGGCGGCGTGTACGAGGATGAAGTCGAGGCGCGAAGACTCGCCGAGCAGGATCCGCACGACGACGAAGCATTCGACGAATTGGCGTCGTCGGGCGGCGCGGAAGTCGCGGCCGCCGAGCCGGGAGCGAGTCCGTCGCAGCCCCCGGTCGAAGTCGTCGTTCGGAAACCGACGGCGCCGGCAGCTGCCGATGCGGCTTCGTCGGAGACGACGTGGGTCGACCAACTGCTGAGCCCCGTCGGCTATGCGGGCATCGGCATCGTGCTGCTGCTGCTGGTGGTGCTGGCCGTGCGGCGCCGCCGCCACGACGAAGACGAGGACCCGCTGTACTCCGTGATGTCGGCCGAGGACGCGGGCGACGACGAAGACGGCGCCCATGCCGCGGGGCTGGCCTGGGACCAGCGAGACGACGACGCGGAGCAGGCCGGGGACGCGAACGCCGCGCCGGCGGCGAGCTTCTTCGACGACGAGCCGGTCGATCGCGACGGCGCGCAGCAGCTCTCGCTGGCGCGAAGCTCGAGCGTGGAGGCCGGCGGCGATGGAGACGTCGCGGCGGACTCGGTCGCCGACGCGGAGTCACTCTTCCGCGAGCCGGACCCGGACCCTGCGACACCGCTGGCAGTCAGCGACGAAACTGCACCCAGCTTCGAGCCGGAATCCGGCCACGTGACTCACCTGGCGGCGGAGCTGGGCGACCGCGTGCAGGAACTCGAGCGCCGGCTCGAGCAACTCACCGAAGCGCGCGAACGCCTGGAGCGCCAGGTCGCCGCACAGACCGAAGAGCTGCGCGTACAGCGCGCCGCCATCGCCCGGACCCAGCGCGTCGTGCGGTCGATGACCAAGGGCGAAGACCTCGCCACCGAACCAGTCCCGCGCGCCCCGCAGGCCTGACAACCAAGGGGCCGGGTTCGTTCGTCAACCTTTCCCCCCTCTTGGGGGAAAGGTTGACGAACGAACCCGGCCCCTTGGTTGACGGACACGCGTCCGGATCGGCGCACGGGAGCAGCCGGAACTCCGTGGCGGCTTCGGGGCGCTGAATCGCCAGCTTGGCGAGCGTCGCTCCCCAGTCGATGCCGATCGAGACGCCGGCGCGGGATCCCGTCCGCGCGCCGGTCCGTTCCGTCGGCTGCGCGGTTTCCCCTCTGCTGGGTTCCCTCGTGGCGGCCAGCTCGGATCCCGGCTCGGT
>CAYOHN010000251.1:3005-5642 GCA_964403735.1 uncultured Spirochaetales bacterium
CCGGAAACGGATTCGCCATGTATACCGCGTTCTTCGGTCTCCGGGAGAAGCCTTTCGGGCTGAACCCGGACCCCCGCTTCCTGTTCCTCTCCGCCGCGCACCGCGAGGCGCTCGCTCACCTGCTGTACGGAATCGAGCAGGGAGAGGGCTTCATCGCGGTGACGGGCGAAGTCGGCACCGGGAAGACCACCCTCTGCCGGACCCTGCTTCGCCGCCTCGGGCCCGAGGTCGAAGTGGCATTCCTCTTCAATCCGAAGCTCTCGGCGCGGGAGCTGCTCGAGTCGATCGTGATCGAGCTGGGGCTCGAGAAGCGCGGCGCCAGCGCGCGCGAGCTGATCGACGAGCTGAATCACTTCCTGCTCGAACGCCGCCAGCAAGGCCGTCGCGTCCTCCTGATCATCGACGAAGCCCAAGGCCTCGCGTCCGACACGCTCGAACAGATCCGGCTGCTCTCGAACCTCGAGACCGAGACCGAGAAGCTGATCCAGATCCTGCTGCTCGGACAACCGGAGCTCGACACGATCCTCGAGTCCGACGGGCTGCGGCAGCTGCGCCAGCGCATTGCGGTGCGCTGGCGGCTGGCGCCGCTGTCCCGCGACGAGACCGCCGAGTACGTCCGGCACCGGCTGCGCGTCTCGGCTGGCGCCGACCGCGATCGCCTCTTCTCGGACGCCGCGCTCCGCGAGGTCTATCGCCGCTCGCACGGGGTTCCCCGCATCGTCAACCTGTTGTGCGATCGCGCGCTGCTCGCCGGGTTCGGCGACGGCGAGCCGGCGATCGACGCGGCCCACGTGGTGCGAGCGGCTCGCGAGACCACCGTCGGCGCCGAGGAAGAGCGACGCGACGCGTGGCGCCGGCGCGCCGCGGCGATCGCCGCGGCCGCCGTGCTCGGCGTCGCAATCGCCGCGAGCGCGTGGTTCGGACGAGACGCGCTCCGCAGTGCCGCCACCACGCTGCTCGCCGGGGCTTCCGCGTCCAGCCGGACAGCGGACGTCGCCGCCGTGCCGACGCCGCCCGCAACACTGGCGCTCGCAACCGCGACCGCGCCGCTGCCGATCCCGGGCATCGAGGAGGCGTCGTTGGAGCCGGAGCTCCCCGTCGTCGCCGCGCCGCCGGCGGCACCCGAGCCGGAGCTCGCAGCGCCGATCACTGCGCCGTCGGTGGCGCGTGCCGTCGATGATCTCGGCCACGCGCTCGCCCTGCGCCCACCCGGCGCCACCGCCGCAGCGGCGCTCGCCGGGGCGCTCGACGCCTGGTCGCTGCCCGGGGCGGCGAACTCCGGTCCGCTGATCTTCGGCTTGCGCTCGCTCGTCACGGCTCTCGAGGACTCGGGTCTCGGCGTCCTCCCGTTGCCGGACGCCGACCTCGCCACGCTGCGCGCGATCGCGCATCCCGCGCTGATCGCCGCGTTCGCAGCCGACGGCGTCCCGCGCATCGTGCTCGTGCGCCGGATCGACGGCGACGTGGTGGAATTGATCGGTGTCAGCGAGGGGGAATCCGTCCGCGTCGAAGCGGCGGCTCTCGAACGGTCATGGGCCGGCGAAGCGTACGTCGTGTGGCGCGAGTTCGAAGCCCTGCCAGGCGTGCTGAAGATCTACGACCAGGGAGATGCCGTGTCGTGGCTGCAAGCAGCCCTGGCGGAGCTCGGATTCGCGTCGCAGGCGCCGTCCGGTGTCTTCGACGAGGAGACGGAGTTCGCCGTGCGCGCGTTCCAGATGGATCGCCAACTACCGGTCGACGGCGCCGTGGGTCCGCTGACGAAGATGTCGCTGTATCGAGCCCTCGGACGCTACGAGGCCCCGGATCTCGTGGCGCGGGTCGCGTCGGGGGGCGCAGGATGAGCACGATCCTGAAGGCGCTTCGTCGGCTCGAGCAGGAGCGCGCGAAGGACGCGGAGCGCCCGCTGAAGGAAGCGGTGGTGTATGCCCGACCGCGCTCACTCGGACCGTGGGGACACCGGGCGCTGATCGTGCTCGCGCTGGTCCTCGGATTCTCCGTAACGTGGGTCTTGCTCCCGCCGTCCTCGTCCGACGGCGACGACGCGGCGTCGGTCTCTTCCGTTGCCACGCCGCCGCCGACCGCGCTCCCCGCCACCCCGGCACTCCCACAGCCGGTCGCCATGCGGGGCGCCGCGGCGGTCGATCCGGAGGTCCTCCGTCCGTCTGCACCGTTCGAGGTTTCCGCGCCGAGCGGCGAGTCGGGGTCTGGATCTCGCGCGGTGACGGTGGCGCCGACGAGCGAGCCGGCCCCGTCGGCACCCATCGCCGAACCTCGGAGGGCGGCCATCGAGACCACGGGGGGCGAGTCCGTGATCGTCGCGCCGATCGAGGGACGCGTGTCTCGCCTGGTCGACGAGGAGCCCGCCCCGCGCGTTGCGCACGCCGAAATCCCCGTGCACGTGGTTCGCACGAGCTGGCATCCCCGGGCCGAGCGGCGCGCTGCGTGGGTCGCCATCGGCGGCGCGGATCCGCGCGAAGTGCGCGAGGGAGAATGGGTCGGCGCGCTCGAGATCCGCACCATCGAACCCGACGGTATCCTGTTCGCAGACGGCCCCATCCTGGTCCACCGCCGCATCGGCGAGCGCTGAGTCCCGACGGGAGATCGGCACCGCGTCAAGAAAGGGGCCGGGTTCGTTTC
>CAYOHN010000252.1:0-5642 GCA_964403735.1 uncultured Spirochaetales bacterium
CGCCGCCGGCATCGAGTCTCATCGCGGCCCAACCTTTCTACCCCCGAGAACACCAAGCACTGTACGCGAAAAAAAGACGAAAGTCAAGCGGAAAACTTCGCCTGGACCCGACCAGTTCCCGCACCCTCTAGCCCATGCGGGAATCCCCCGGCTCTGCCGGCGAGGCCGTCGAATGTTCCGTGTCGGACTCCTAGACCCTACAGCTTTGCGTGTCCCCGGTGGGCCGCGGCGAAGAGGGGATCCGGCGGTCCGTCCAGCGCCGCGAGGTGGAAGATCTCGAGAACGCGGTCGTGATGGGTCGAGTGAACGTCCCGCGTGCGGAATCGCGAGCGTGAGGTCGGTGCCGGCTCCAAAGGAGGAGGGTTCCTTTCGGATTCCCTGCGGGGGTGAAGGTTCCAGTCGAAACTAAAGATTTGCATGATTCGTACGAAACGATAGTCTGGGCACCGACCGTGTGACGCCTGCATCTCCGGACGCCTGCATCTCCGGACAGGCTCGCCCCAGGGAGACCATCAGAGATGCCCAGCCTGACCGTCAGCGAGGCTCGCGAGGACTTCGGCCGCACGGTCGACCGCGTCCACCATCGCCAGGAACGTGTCTGCATCACCAAGCATGGCCGCCCTGTCGTCGCCCTCGTCCCGATCGAAGACCTGGAGTTGCTGGCGATGCTCGAGGATCGCCTCGACATCGATGCCGCGCGCGCAGCGCTCGCCGAGTCGGGCGATCGCATCCCCTACGATCTGGTTCGGAAGGAGCTTGGCCTGGAGTAGGCGGCGGTGTCCTACACAGTCGAAGTGACGCCGGCGGCTCGGCGCGACCTGCGTGCGCTCGAGCGCCGCGTCGCGCGCCGGATCGACAAGAAGATCCTCGAGCTGGCCGAGAACCCGCGACCCCATGGCGTTCGTAAGCTCGAGGGTGCCAGCGACCTGTACCGCGTGCGTGTCGGCGACTACCGGATCCTCTACGAGATCGAAGACAACCGTCTACTCGTCGTGATCGTCCGCGTCAGAGATCGTCGCGACGTGTACCGGCGCTAGGCCGGCGAAGATCGACTGCGGGACGTGCCGTCTCACTCGTCGCCGAGATCGCCTGCGGCGGCGACGCGCTCCTCGCCTCGGGGCTCCCCCGGGCGAAGGAGTCGACATGCCGGTCCGCGCGCGCGACATCCTCGAGTCCCGTGTCGTCTCGGTCGAGCCGTCGCTGCCGGCCAGCGAGCTCGAGAAGATCCTGCGCCAGCAGCACGGATGTGTCGACGGCGATCACCGGTCGCTTCGATCCCCGGCGAGCTCCGCCACCAACTCCGCGAGCGGCGCCACGCCGGCCAGTGCGGGCGGCGGTCCGGGCGGCAGGGCCGCCGGCGTCACGCATCCGCGGCGGACGGCGTCGGCCAGCAGCGCGCTACCGACACGCTCCTCCCGAGAACCGGCCGCCGGGACCAGCTCCGCGATCACGCGATCCCGGTCGGTGATCAGGATCGTCTCGCCGCTGCTCGCCAGGCGGACGGATTCGCTGAGGTTTGCCGCGAGGCGCTCGATGTCGACAGACCGCATCCGACCAAAGTACCAGTAGACACCTCGGAACCGCCCGCGAGACCGCGCTCGCTCGCTCCCGCAACGGAAAGCTCGCCGCGACGGGGCTCGGAACTCCGCTCTCTACCTGCTCCGGGCGCCGCCGCGCAGTCGATTCCAGAGCTCGCGGACCTCCCACGCCTCGGCCCATCCCGCGAGGTACGCCTCGTCGAGCTCCGGGCCGGCATCCAGGATGTTCTCGATGTCGTCGAGATCCCGCGGCCGGCCGGCGATCAGCTTGTGGAGGATCACGTCCTCGGGTGCCAGGTATCGGACGAGAGCTCCGTCCGTGTCGGGCTCTGCCCGCGCTCGCCCGAGCGCCACGCGCTGGTACTCGGTTTCGGCCAGCACGAGATCGGCTGCGCCGAAGCGAGGGTGTCGCAGGCGCAGCACGCTGCCGTCCGGTGTCGCCCGGCGCGTCGTCCAGCCGGCCCGCGCGAGGGCGCGTTCGAGCGCCGCCAGGTCGCCCCCGTGGTCCGCGAGCAACAAGTCGACGTCGCTGGTGAGGCGCACCTCGCGCCGGTAGCGGTTGGCAGCGACGGCGCCGAAGAGGACCCAGTCGATCGACAGCGCCCCGAGGATTTCTCCGAGGTCGCGAACGGCATCACGCGCCACGGCGCTCCTTCGCGAGGAACCTCTCCCGGATCCGGAGCAGCTCGGCGATCGCCCGATCGTCGTCCGGAGGCAGTCCCGGCTCGCTCCAGCGTCCGAGCGCGGTTCGGATCGCCTCCATCCGGTCGAACACCTCCCGCATCGATTGCGGGGGAACCTCGTCCCGGATCGCCTCGTTCGCCCGGCCGAGACGTTCGAACGCGAGGCGATCCGCGCGTGTGACCCGGGGCCGTGTCATAGGCGATAGGGTAGTGCGCGGCGCCGTTCTGCCCAAGCCGTCTTGGGAGCCGAAGACTTCGGGTCCGTCTCGACGACGATCTCCTCCAGACTCCTCCGATCTGGCAAAAGTTGACGAACGAACCCGGCCCCTTGGTTGACGGCCCCTTGGTTGACGGCGATTCGATCGTTGCCGACGAGCGATTGCCCCGGCGAGTCCACACCACCTTCGGCGGTGCGTGCTTCCGTCAAGCAGCTTCCTCTTCGCGCGAAGGGCGAATCAGCACCTCGGCGGAGATGCCGAGTTGATCGTGCAGGCGCCGGATCATGCCAATCGAAAGGCTGCGCTTGCGGTTCAAGACCTCCGCAACGCGCGTCCTCGTGCCGATGAGGGGCTCGAGGTCCTTTCGCGAGAGGCCTTGCTGCTCCATGCGGAACTCGATCGCCTCGATCGGATCGGGCGGGTCCATCGGAAAATGCTCCGTCTCATACGCATCGAGCAGCGTCGCCAGTACATCGAGGCGGTCGCCCTCGGGCGTTCCGCTTTTGGCACCCCAAAGGCGCTCGACCTCGGCGAGGGCTCGTTTGTAGTCCGCCTTCGTGTGAATCGGCTTCAGCTCATTTGCCATGCTCCACCTCCGTCACGGCGATCCGGTCGTAGTCCTCGTGCGTGCCGATCCACTTGATCCAGACGATGCCCTTCTCGAAGTCGACCGCCACGACTAGCCGATATGAGTTGCCTTTGATGTTGAAGACGACGCGCTCGGCCGTGACGATGCTGGCGGTTGCATAGACCCGTCTGATATCGGCCGTGTTCTTCCAATGCGCTTTCGATCGATCCCGAGAACGAGTACGAGTCCTACGATGGCGCGTACGAGGTGCGGCGCGATCCGCGCGCGGCGGGGATCGTCGCGAAGGTGGCCGGTCGCGAGAGCGCGACGGCTGCGGCTCTCGGCAACTGGTGGGTCGGGTTCCCGGCTGACGCGCGGATCCCGCCCGGCGCACAGCGGCGACCCGAGAGCCCGCCGCGTGCGCTTGCCTTTCGTGGGCCGCGGCGAGCAGTCTCCTGCCGATCTGCGCTGGTCCTAGGGTCCCGATTCCCCGGAGCCGGCGCTCCGAACAGCCCAGAGCTGCCCCTCGGGGTTCGTCAATAATGTAAAGTAGAAGAATCACGGATCCGATATTCTGTTGTGGACGTCAAAAGACATGCTGTATATTATGCCTTGACTGAATGAAAGGATAGACCGTCATGAAGGCCGAAACTCGTGCCCTACAACGTGACCAGATCGACCGGCAACTAGCGCCGTTCAGGCGCAAAGCCTTGGCCGGCCGCCCCTCCCGGGGTTGGGTTCGTGCCGTACGCGAAGCGCTGGGCATGAATGGCTCGCAGCTCGCTCGGCGAATGGGAATCGCGCGCTCTCACCTGTCGCAAATCGAGGACGCAGAGTCGCGTGAGACCGTATCCCTTCGCACCCTGCGGAGGGCCGCAGACGCGCTGGGTTGCGATCTCGTGTACGCGATCGTCCCTCGCAACGGCAGGACACTAGAGGAGCTGCTGCACGACCGCGCGGAGCAGGTCGCCTCGAGCACAGTCGAGAATGCGGCCGGGAACATGGCCTTGGAGGGGCAGCCCGTGGGCGACCGATTCAAGAAACGAGAGACGGATAGGATCGCAGCGTACCTGGTCCAAACTCTGCCTCGATCACTCTGGAACGAATGGACATAGAGTACCCGCAGGGAGCGACGCCCCTCGACCCCGAAGCACTGGCGCAGCTCATCCCGGATATCTCGACTCAGGGGCAGCTGGACGAGTTCGAGGCGCAGAACATCGCGAGGGCGGAGCTATGGGCACGCGGGAACGCACGGCTTCGAAGCGGACTGCTCTCTCAGTCGGGGCTTTTTGACCTTCACCGAAAAATGTTCGATCAGACTTGGCGATGGGCCGGCCAGTACCGGAACCGCGAGACCAACATTGGCGTGAGCCCAGACCTGATTCGCGAGCAAGTCCCTGCGTTGTGCGGCAACGCTAGATACTGGATAGATCATCGGACATGGTCGTTGCCTGAAATCGCAGTTCGGGTTCACCACCGTCTCGCGTACATCCACCCGTTCACGAACGGGAACGGGCGGCATGCTCGCCTTGTCGCCAACTTACTCTTAGAGTTCAACGGAGTTGCCCGACTTCCGTGGGGTGGAGTCCCATTGGTAGAAAACTCCGGTCAACGGGCGGAGTACATCGCCGCACTGCGCGAAGCAGATCAGGAAGCGTTCGACAGACTTGTCGTGTTCGCACAGTCGGGTTCATAGCTGCGAGCGCCAGCCCAAGCGGCCTATTGAGAGCTGCATCGATAAAGTTGACGAACGAACCCGGCCCCTTTCTTGACGGGGCCCGTCGGAAGGCCGCTGCGCCGGCTCGGGCGCGCGCGGGTCCGTGCTACGGTCACCCGTTATGCCGGTGTCTGCGAGCGATCGGGAGTTCATGCGCCGGATCGGCGAGGCGAAGGCGGCTACGCACGCGGAGACAGCCGCGCTACACCGCGCGTTGCCGCTTCGCGAACGGCTCCGGCGGAGCTGGGCGCTCTACCTCGCCGGGCGATCTGCGCTTCCCCCGACCGAGCGGGACGACGATCCGACACCGTTCTACGACCGCGCTCGCGCGCTCGGCCTGTACCGCCCTCGAGCATCGACGCCGAGCCCGACGCGATCTCGGCGCTCCTCGATCTCCTCGATCAGTCCCGCGTTGCGTACGTGGTGATCGGCGTCGTCGTCGGCTCGAGGTTCGGCAACACGACGGTGAGCGCCTTCGAGTAATCGAAGTACTTCGTAGTGTCCGCCGTCTCCCAGAACGCCTGTCCAGCAGCCTCCGACGTGAACTTCGGGATCGGCTCGAGCTGATTCCTGGTCTTGGGCTTGGACATCGTGACGTTCCTTCCGGCTCCTGCGCCGGGTCGACACCCGAGCGGGTGAGCGCCGGGAGCGCGAGCCCTGCGCGCGGACGCGGCGCCGCGGAGGTGCCGACCTCGGGGCGGGTCTATCTCGCCCCCTGGCGAGGGGAACTCGTACCCGAAAACGCCGTCGCCAGCCCGTGGATCGCGCTGCTTTGCGTTGCGCCTATTCGGTCGGGGCCCCCAGGCGCTCTTTGCCTCCCGACAGTGTGCCACTGACTCCCCAAACGACCGCCCAGCTCGGATCGCGGATCGCGGATCGCGGATCGCGGATCGCGGATCGCGGATCGCGGATCGCGGA
>CAYOHN010000253.1:0-5119 GCA_964403735.1 uncultured Spirochaetales bacterium
GGGTTGGATTCGTCAACTTTTCCCCTTGGGGAAAGTTGACGAATCCAACCCGGCCCCTTTCTCGAGTCAATCGACAGCGCCCCCTGCCTCGCGCTCGCCGCGGAGGAAGCGGTGCATCTTCTCCTCGTCGCGTCCGAGCTGTTGGCGCCGGAAGCGGATCTGCTCGAGGCGACCGCGCCGCAGCAGTTGGAGCGAGGCGAGCCGCAGATTCTCTGCGTAGTGCTTCATCCACGCGAAATAGCGGCTCGAGAGGTAGCCGATCAGCGGAAACAGCAGCACGGACAGCGCCAGCTCGAGCCGTCCGAACTCCGTCCAGCGACGCAGCAGCAACACGAATCCGGCATACACCACAGCGAACGCCTGGAGGCCGATCCACAGCTCGTAGGTGGCGAGCTGGCTCGGCTCGCGGATCACGCGCTTGGCGAGGAATCCGGTGACGAGACGCGGAAGCTCGTTCAAGAGCCAGCCGAAGCCCGCCAGCGGAGCGCCGAGAACGCCGATCCCCGCGGCCGGCAGCGTGTCGCGCAGCAGCGGAAGCGCGCCGACCCGGCGCCGCAGCATGTCCTCGGAGAGTCGCGCGTGCATGCGGGCATCGCGATAGGCCTCGAGGCGCTGCTCGAGGCCTATCGCCCAGGCCGGCTGGAACCGCGAGTAGTACTCGATGGCGTCGGCCACGCCCTGCTCGATCTCGATCCGGCGCGTTGCCTCGTCGCCCAGCTCGGGGAGCAGCAACGGATCGGCGATGAAGTCCGGGCCGAACACCTCGAAGGCCGCCGCTACGATCGGCGCCTTCGAGAGATCGTCGAGGTGAACTACCAGCGATTCGATCCGGCTGCGCAGCTCGGCGGTCAACGTCTTCACCGAGGCGGCCGGATCGGCACGATACGTATCCGCGTGTCGGGACAGCGCGATCGGCGGGCCCACCCGCAGCGTCAGCTCGCCGCGTCCGCGCCGGCGCGTCTCGGAGCGCGAGAAGTTCAGGCCGATCGGCACCACGCGCACGCCCAGCGAGAAGCCGCGCCGGGCCTCGGCCTCGAGCCCGATCCGGATCGCACCGGTTCGCATCTCCTTCACCTGCGGATCCACGTGGCTGATGCCTTCCGGGAAGATGCCGATGACGCCTCCCGCATCCAGCAACTCGTAGCAGCGCCGAAAGCTCTCGACGTTCCCGCCCATCCGCTCGGCCGCATCGAGCTTGCGGTGGATCGGCAGCACGCCGAGCCGCGCCAGCCAGCGCGCGCGCCAGGGCGCGTCGAACATCGTGCTGCGCGCCAGGAAGTGGACCTTGCGGGGAGTCGCGAGGCCGATCGAGAAGGCGTCGATGATGCTGCTGGGGTGATTGGCGGCGAGGATCAACGGGCCGCGCTCGGGCACGTTCTCGGCACCGCGCACGATCGTCCGGCGGAAGAAGATCCGCATCGCCAGCGAGACCAGGGCTCGCGCGCAGCGA
Source organism: uncultured Spirochaetales bacterium (assembly GCA_964403735.1). GTDB lineage: Bacteria > Myxococcota_A > UBA9160 > UBA9160 > PR03 > CAADGG01. The sequence goes on from CAYOHN010000253.1 coordinate 1,451, forward strand.
TAGAGCCGGTCGGCTTCCGGATGCAGCGGGACATCGCCCGGACGACGGCTCGGTTCGGGCGGCCGGGCAGGTGACGTCACGGCGGCTCCCCCTCTCGCTGCGAACGAAGCGCCGGATGGTACCCGGCGGCAGGACGCTCGGGGGGGAAGCATGTCGGGTGGGCCGTTGACAGCGCGCCGCCGAGGCGGAACCTCCCGCCATCCGGAGGGGATGCCTTGCAGATCCTGATCGTCGGCGGTGGCCTCGTGGGATCGACGCTGGCGGAGCGACTCTCCCAGAACGGTCGTGACGTCGTGCTGATCGAGCGCGACGGCGAACTGGCGCGCCGGCTCACGGCCAAGCTCGACGTCCAGGTGATCGAGGCCGACGGCACGCTCGCCCGCGTGCTGCGCGAGGCCGGCATCGAGAAGGCGGACGTGGTCGTCGCGATGACCGAGAGCGACGAGGCCAACATGGTGGTGGCGATGCTCTCGGCCACGCTCTTCGAAGTGCCGTGCATGCTGGTCCGGCTGCGCGATTCCGGACACGAGGAGGGCTTCGCGTGGATCGCCCGCGAGCGCGATCGCGACTATCGGGCCATCAATCCGGTGTCGGCCGCGGTGGATCGGATCCTCGCACTGCTGGTGGCGCCCGGCGCGCTCGACGTGGCGCCGTTCATGGACGACGAGCTGCTGGTGGCGGGGTTTCGGATCCGCGAAGGCTCCGATCTCGCCGGCCTTGCCGTCTCGCACATGAGTCTGCTGTTCGCCGACGCGCCGACGCTGGTGGCGGCGATTCAGCGGGGCTCCCACTGGATCGTGCCGCACGGCGGCGAGGAGCTTCGTGCCGGGGACATTGCGTACTTCGCGATCGCCCGGGCGGATCTCGACAGCGTGAGCGCGTTGGTGCGCGGCGTGCCGACGCGCAGACTGCGCGCCGGGGAACATCCGCGCGTGCTGATCGCCGGCGCCACGCAAATCGGGCTGGACCTGGCGCGTCGGCTCGAGGCCGAGGCTTTCCGCGTCGTGCTGATCGAGGAGGACGCCGCGCGGGCCCGGCACGCCGCCGAGCAGCTCGGCGACACGCTGGTGGTGCACGGGCGCGCCACCGACGAGGCGCTGCTCGAGGAAGAGGACATCGAGCGTGTCTCGACGTTCGTCGCGGTGACGCCGGACTTCGAGGACAACCTCGTCGCAGGTCTGCTGGCGCGGCGCCTCGGCGCCGAGCGCGCGTTCGCACTGGTCGACAACCCGGACCTCGTGCATTTGATCGGCGAGGTGGCCATCGACGCGATCATCAGCCCGCGGTTGCTGGCGGTGAGTCTGGCGCTCCAACACATCCGCGGCGTCGGGGTGTGCTCGGTGGCCGCGCTGCTCGAGGATCGCATCGAGATCATCGAGGCCGAGTGCAGCGCGGAATCCAAGCTGGTGGGCAAGCCGATCGCGGATCTCGGGCTGCCCCGCGGCATGCTGATCGCGGCGCTGCGCCGCGACGGCCGGATCCTGGTGCCGCGCGGGACCGACCAGATCGAGTCCGGGGACCGCGTGCTGTTCGTCACGACGATCGAAGAGGCGCCGCGCGTCTCTTCGCTCCTCGGCGCGGGTTAGTGCGAGCGGGCCGAATCGAGCAGGCGCGATGAACCTCCGTCTCGACGCGCGCGTCCTCGGTGTCCTCGTCGCGTTGCTGGGCGCGTTCCACCTGGTCCCGCTCGGCGCGGCGCTGTGGTTCGGCGAGTCACCGTGGCCGTGGCTCGCGAGCGGCGTCGGCGTCTCCCTCGTGGGCCTCGCCGTGCGCGCTGCCTCCCGTCCGAAGAGCCGCGCCTTACGGCCGCGCGACGCGTATCTCGTCGTCGCCGCCGGTTGGCTCGCGGCCTCGGGGGTCGGGGCCATCCCGTATCTAACGCTCGGTGCGCTCGGTCCGGTCGATGCCGTCTTCGAGTCCGTCTCCGGTTTCACGACGACCGGCTCGACAGTGATGATCGGTCTCGAGGACGCCCCGCGCGGGCTGCTGCTGTGGCGGGCGCTGTCCCAGTGGGTCGGCGGCATGGGCATCATCCTGTTCGCGGTGGCGGTGCTGCCGCTGCTCGGCATCGGCGGCATGCAGCTGTTCCGCATCGAAGTGCCGGGCCCCGTGAAAGACAAGCTGCGGCCGCGCATCATCGAGACCGCGCGGCGGCTTTGGGCGATCTACGTTGGCCTCACCGCCCTGCAGTGGGTCGCCCTGCGAGTCGCGGGAATGAGCGGTTTCGAGGCGCTCTGCCATGCGTTCACGACGCTCGCCACCGGCGGCTTCTCGACGCGCGATGCATCGATCGGCGCGTTCGCGTCGCCGATCATCGAGTGGATCGTGATCGTGTTCATGCTGCTGGCCGGCATCAACTTCGTACTGCTGTGGCGCACGCTCGTCGAGGGGCCACGCGTCGTCTCGCGCGACATCGAACTCCGCTACTACGTCGTCGTCATTGCGATGGCGACACTGCTCGTTGCGCCGATGCTGCCGGCGGAGCACGTCGGCGACGTCGAGGAGCGGATCCGGAACGCGTTGTTCGGCGTGGTCGCGGTGGCCTCGACGACGGGCTACGGCACCGTGGACTTCGAGCGCTGGCCAGCATTCGGTCAGATCGTGTTGCTGCAGTTGATGATCCTCGGCGGCATGGCCGGCTCGACGGCTGGCGGCGTCAAGAGCCTGCGCGTGCTGATCGGTTTCCGCGCCGTCGGCGTCGCCGTGAAGAAGCTGGTGCATCCGCGCGCGGTGCTGCCGGTCAAGTACGGTGGCCGAGCGGTGCCGGACGACGTCGTCGCGGGCGTCTGGGCGTTCTTCACCGCGTACTTCGCGATCGCCGCGCTGGCGACCGCCGTCGTCGCCGGCGCCGGCTACGACATCCCGACGGCTGTCTCGAGCGCGCTGACCGCGATCGGCAACGTCGGCCCCGGCCTCGGCGAGGTAGGGCCCTACGACAACTTCGCGCACATGCCGGCGCTGGTGAAACTCGTGCTCGCCGGCTGCATGCTGGCCGGACGGCTCGAGGTGTTCACGATCCTGGTCTTGCTGCAGCCGGGATTCTGGCGGCGCTGAGCGGACGCACCGCGTGCTGCACACCGATCCACGTTACGGCGTCCGGTCGCCTTCGCCGTCCCACTCGAAGCCCGATCGCTCGGTGAGCTCGGCGATCGAGAGGGTTCCGGTCGTGCGCGCGCCGTCGATGATCCAGGTGGGATAGCTGGTGGCGCCCGCTGCGCGGCACACGGCGACCGGCGGTCCCGGACGCCCACCGGGCGAGCACTCGACGTACGGCAACCGTTGCGCCGACGCTCCGAACAACGCCTTCTGATCCTGACAGTGCGCGCACCAGGACGCCCCGTAGAAGCGCGCGCCGGTTTCTTCGAGGTGGATCGCGAGTGCGCGCAGCCGCGGATCCTCGGGCCCCGCGGAGGTCCCCAGGTCGCCCCGATAGTGCAGGTGCAGAAGCCCTGCGATCAAGACCACCGCGGCGACGGATCCCGCCAGCGCGCGCCACGCCGGTCCCATCACCGGCGTCCGAAGCCGCTGCACCAGCGCGACGGTGAAGCAGACCGCCACGATTCCGAGCGACGTCAGACACCACGTGCAGGTGGCGCCAATCGAGAAGATCGAGATGGCCGTCAGGAAGACGCTGACGCCCAGTGCGGCCGACGCCAGCGTCAGCGCGAG
>CAYOHN010000253.1:5129-5638 GCA_964403735.1 uncultured Spirochaetales bacterium
GCGCGTCCTCGTTCCTGCATTGGAAGAAGGCGGTCGCGAACGTCAAGGTGCACGACATGCCGCCGGAGGACGCGCGCAGGATCCCCACGGACGAAGAGCGCCACCAGTGCGAGCGCGGCGTATCCTGCGAGGCCCCACGCCGCCGTCGGAAGTCCCAGGAACGACGCGAAGCGACTGCTCTGCACCACGTCGCAGCCCGCGCCGGCGGCGCAGGCCACCGGCAGCGTGTCGAGCAGCGCGACGACGGTCAGGTATCCGGCGAGGGCGGTCCCGGCGAGTGCCGGGAGCAGCAACGGCAGGTTCGGAAGCGGACGCCGCCGCAGCGCGCGCTCCGCCGCCAGCCGCCGCCGGCGCTCGGCCTTGCTGCTCACGCGGCCGCCGCGCGTCGGCGCTGTGGTCGGGTTCTCCGGGTCGCGACGGGCCGGGCTCAAATCTCGTTCTCCGTTCGGCGAGGTCGTCGGACGCTCGCGGCGGTCAGCGCGGAGTCTCCGGCGAGCGGTCGGGGCCCT
>CAYOHN010000254.1:0-5600 GCA_964403735.1 uncultured Spirochaetales bacterium
CCACGGCGCATCGCCAATTGCCGCGAGCGGTTGGCCGGGACCGACGTCGTAGACGGCGGCCGATGCCGGCGCCGCGGTGAGCAACGCGCAGCACGCGATCCCGGCAATGGACCTGCGAGTCGGGAGCCTCGACACGCGTCCCGTATCGGCCGCGCGCGGATCGTTCGTGACACCGGCAACGCCCGCGCAGCGCCGCGGAAAGGGAGTCGAATCCCGCCGGCGAAACCAGCGAAGGGCTCAGCGAACGAGGCGCATCCCGCGGCGCCGTGCGACGCCGGCGACGGCGATCGCGGCGACGAGACCACCGAGCGCTCCGGCCGGCTCCGGCACCGGGATGGCCGCGACGAAGATCGCCTCGGCGGCGGAGCCCGGACTCGGCACGTCGGTGCGCAGCGCCACCCGGGTCAGCGCGGAGTCGAAGGCCAGCTTTTGCGCACCCTCAAGCGCCGTCAGGCCCGGCGCGACCTCGAGAAGATCCGTCGATCGCAGCAACAACTGCGGCGCGCCGACGCGCGGCACGCGCAGCCACGCGACGTCACCCGGAATGCCCACCACCGGGCCGATCCCAGCGCGAATCAGCATGTCGCCGCTCTCGGACAGATGCTCGACCGCGAGCGAGGTCAGCAGCGCGTCCGGAACGCCGGGCGCCGGATCGCCGACGAGCAGCCGAAGGCGCGGCGTCCCGTCGGGACCGGGTCCGAAGACGGCGGCATGGGTCTCGTTCGGCGCGGTCGCGACCGTGCGGACGAACGCCACCTCGCCCGCGTCGTTGACACGCAGCCACTCCGAGTCCACTCCGAGCAGCATTTCGTCGGTCACCGAATCGGCGAAGGGCGAGCGGAACACGAGATCACCAGCGGCGCCCGGGACGGCGCCGTCGAACACGAGCCGCTCTTCGATCGCCTCGGCGTCGCCGACCCAGAGCGCGGCGCGGAGCGGACCTCCGAGGCCCTGCTCCGACTCGTCGGGAACACGGGTCGCAAACAACGCCACGCGACCGCCTGGCGACGTGACGGGCGCGGTGAACGAGGCGAGCGTCGCGCCGCCGGCCCACTCGGACGGCGTCCCACTGCGCAGCGGTACCGTCAGATCTCCGGCGATCGTCCAGCGCAGGACCGCCTGTCCAACCCCCATCGACAACGGAGAGTCTCGCCCTTCGAGTGTCGCGTGCACCCACAACCCGCCGCTCGGATCCATCGCCTGCCAGAACCCGACCTGAGTGATGCGCGGATCCGCATCGGTATCGCCGGGCAGCAGCGTTCCCTCGCGCGCGACGAGGACGGCGGCTCCCGTCTGGTCCTGCGCGAGCACGGCGCTGCGCAGCGCGTCCACCGGCGCTGGCTCGACGCAGTTCTCGCAGGGCGTGGGCGGCGGGCGCGTGGGCAGCGGCTCGGCCGTACCGTCGAAACAGTCCTGATCCCCGAGCTCGGCCAGCCACACCGCGCGTCCGGTCGCGTCGAGAGCGACCCACGGAGGCGTCCAGGGCGTCACGAAATCGCGTCGTCCGAACCCGGGGCCCGTGGGATCGTCGGGCACGAAGACTCCACCGGAGAACTCCGAGTCCGCCGGTTGCTCGAAGACGAAGTCCACCCGACCGAACTGCGACGCTCCGCCGGCCAGAATGGCGAGCCTTCGTCGTCGTCGACGCGGATCAGCCGGCCGCGGGCGGTCGGGTTCGGCGCGGTGGCGGCGCCGTAGGTGAAGACGATGTCCGACTCCGCCGTCGGCGGATTCACCGGGTGGATGCGCTGCATCCGGCCGAACGCGTCGTACGTGAACGTGTGCGACTGGCCGTTGCCGCGCCACTGCTGGGCGACGAGCCCGGCGCCGTCGTACGCCCACGCCGAGATCCCGCCGTCCGGATCCTCGAGCCGGATGCGGTTGCCCACCTGGTCGTAGAACAGCCGCTGCTCGTGAGACTGCCCGGCGCACGCAGGAGACGCCGTGTGGCCGTTGCACAGGGCCGGATCGTTGGCGGCGGGATTGCGAACCACCGCGAGCTGGCCGAAGGGATCGTAGAGGTAGCTCGTCGTGAACGGCGCCGGGCTCGTCGGGTGCTCCCACTCGTCGACGGCGGCGAGCTGACCGAGGCCGTCGACGCGCTCCCTCCGCCGCTCGCGGAGACCACTCGACGACGGTGCGCAGCAGGCCGTCGTAGAACCGCGTCTGGACGAGCGCGCCCGAGTCCGTTGCGACCGCCGCGCCCGTCGGCCCCGCCGGGTTCCAACGCACGCGGAGCTCGATCCGTTGATCGCTCGTCCCGCGGGCGTCGTCGTGATGGAGCACGGCGAGCACGGAGCCGTTGGGCCCCTCCTCGCGGACCATCCGCCTCCAGGAATCGTAGAAGCGATGCGTCGCTACGCGTCTGTCCGTCGCCCGGCCTTCCGCGCGATCTAGCCGATTCGGGAGTCCCCCGGCAGCGATCCGTTCGCGCAGCGGCGGAACGCTCAGATGAAAGACATCGAGTCGGAAGTAGAGATCGGCGCGGAACCGCCGCGCTTCGACGAGCTTGCGCAGGTCGCGATTGGTGGCCGCGATCACGCGCGCTCTCATCGGCCGCGTCTGCGTCGAGCCGACCCGCTCGAACTCGCGATCTTCCAGAATGCGCAGCAACTTGACCTGCAGCGCCGGACTGAGCTCGCCGATCTCGTCGAGAAGGATCGTGCCGTCGCCCGCCACCTCGAAGCGGCCCGGATGATGCTCGACCGCACCGGTGAAGGAGCCCTTCTGGTGTCCGAACAGCTCGCTCTCGATGACGGATTCGGCGAGCGCGCTGCAGTCCACGTGGACGAAGCGACGGTCCGATCGGTCCGAGAGATGGTGGATGGTCCGGGCGAGCACTCCCTTGCCGGTGCCGGTCTCACCGCTCAGCAGAACTGTAGAGCGCACGGCCGCCACGGAACGAAGTTCATCGAGTAGTCGCAGAAAGACGGGACTGTCCCCGACCAGCCCCCCGATCTCGGCACGTTCCGCGTCGCTCTCGAGCGACACCAGCGCCCTTGCTGCGACATCCTCCGCGGGCAACGGAAGACCGATGACGTCCGCCGCTCCGGAGCGCACGAGCGAGACGACGACATCCGTCGAGAGATTCTCGGCGAGGACGACGATCGGACAACGCCGCAGGGCCTTGCGGATCGAGCGAAACGTTCGCACGGCGTCCGGCTCGCGCAGCGACCCGACGACACACAACGCGTAGGGCTGCGCAGGCGAGGCAGGCACGTCATGCCACGGCAACACCGTACAGAGGAACCCGCTGCGAGCGCCCTGGCGTTCGAACGCGGACTGGACCGGTTCGCTGATCTCCAACAGCAGGATCTGCTTGGACGGCATCCTCTCGCTACCGAAGGCTACTTCCCTGAGGGCGCATTCGACCCGAACTCGCCTCGCGCTGTCAAGAAAGAAGTCCCGTCTCGGGAGGATCGGGGGAGGATCCGGATCATCGGGGTCCACCCTGGCGCCGCACAGGCGGGGGAGCGCAGACCGCATCGTGCCGAGAGGTCGTTGCCGAAACTGATGCTCGGATCGGTGGCTCGGATCGCGCTCCCCCGCCTGGCGGCTCTCCCGGCGGGTGCCCACGAAGAGCATGCCCGTCCGTGGGCCGGCGATCTGCTAAGAAAGTCCAAAGAATGCGGATCTCGTGCCACCCGGGAGTGGAGCACGACGCGAGGGACCCGCCTCCGCCCCTACCCTTCGCGACGGGAGCGCAGATCTGCGGCGTCCGAGCCTTCGACGACCACGCGAGATGAGCCGACGATGAGCTGGAAGCCCGAACTCGAAGCCGGCCTCGCATCACTGCGCTCGCCGCTGCTGACGGCCGAGGCCTTCGGCATCAAGGAACTCATCGATCCCCGCGACACCCGGCCGCTGCTCGTCGAGCGGGCGCGCCGCGGCTCCGAGCTGCTGCCGAGCCGGCTCGGACCGAGAGGTCGGAGCGCGAGGCCACAGGCTTCCCGGCGTCACGCGGCGTCCGCCAATCTCCGTGTCGTGCAGATGACTTTTGTTCGCCATGGAACATTTATATTTTCGCCGCTCGCGTGACATACCGATGGCGAAACGTTCGCCCGGAAGCGCGGACGGGGACATCCCCGTTCGTCGCGACCTCGAGGAGGAAAGACCCGATGGCTCGCTGGCAGGGAATCGCAAGCACCGCAGCGCTCTCGCTCCTCTGGCTTCTCGGATCCGGGCTTGCGACGCCGGCCGCGGCCGAGAAGAGCGTGGTCGAAGAGATCCTCGACATCCTGCGCGACAAGGAACACATCAGCGACGCGCAGTACCAATCGCTCCGCGAACGCGCGCAGGCAGAGGCGACGCTCCATGCCGAGCAGGCCGCCCAGGCGATCCACGCAGCGAACGTCGCCGCGGCTCCGCGAGCCGGGGTAACGGACAGCCTGCAGGCCCTCTGGAAGAACGGGCTGCGCTTCACCAGCGTGGACAAGGCCTTCGACGTGAAGCTGGGCGGACGGATCCAGAACGACTGGGCCGTGCTGGCGCCCAACGACGGTCTCCAGGACGCATTCTCGGACCGCGCCGGCATCGGCACCGGCACGGAGTTCCGGCGCGCGCGGCTCCAGATGTCCGGCACGATCTATGAGCGCGTCGGCTTCAAGATGCAGTACGACTTCGCCAATAGCGAGGTCGGCTTTCGCGACGTGTTCCTCGATCTGCTCGACCTGCCCGCCGTCGGGCGCCTGCGGATCGGTCACTTCAAGGAACCGCTGTCTCTCGAGCATCTCGCCAGCAGTGTCAACATCACCTTCATGGAGCGCTCGCTGCTCGATGCGCTGGTCCCCGGACGCGAGACCGGCTTCATGATCGGGAACAGCGCACTCGAGCAGCGTCTCACCTGGGCGATCGGTGCTTTTCGCGATACCGCAACGGATTCCGGCAACGGCTTCAGCAGCGACCCCCTCTACAGCATCACCGGACGCGTGACGGGCCTCCCGTGGTACGAGGACGAGGGCCGCCGGCTGCTCCACCTCGGCGTCGCGTTCAGCCAGCGGTTCCTAGACGAGAACCCGATCGGGTTCGCTTCGCGTCCCGAAGCGAACCTGGCGCCAGACTTCGTGAACACCGGGAACTTCGCCGCCGACGACATCCGGATCGTCAACGCGGAGCTGGCATGGGTCCACGGCCCCTTCTCGTTCCAGGGCGAATACAACCGGGTCTTCGCTGACGGCTCAGGGGGATCCGTCGGAGATCCCGGGTTCGATGCCTTCTACGTCCAGGCCAGCTACTTCCTCACCGGCGAGCATCGTCCCTACAAGGCGTCGGAGGGAGTCTTCGGTCGCGTCGCCCCGCACCAGAACTTCAACCGGGAGGGGGGCCTCGGCGCCTTCGAAGTCGCCGCCCGCTTCTCGCGCATCGACCTCGACAGCGAGGGCATCTCCGGCGGGACGCTGAACGACGGCACACTCGGGATCAACTGGTATCTGAACCCCAACGTCCGCTTCATGTTCAACTACGTGCTCGGGCGGCTCGAAGGCGTCGGCTGGACGAACGAGGCGGAGTCCCGCTTCCAGATCGATTTCTGAGAACGCCGTCAACCAAGGGGCCGGGTTGGATTCGTCAACTTTTCCCGAACGGGAAAAGTTGACGAATCC
>CAYOHN010000255.1:0-5588 GCA_964403735.1 uncultured Spirochaetales bacterium
GCCGCGCACGCTCGTCACCAGGTGCGCGTGCGAGACGCCGATGCCGAGCACGAAGCGCCCGCCGGTCACTTCGCCGGTCGTCCGGGCGAGCGCGTTCATCGTCATCGCGTCGCGCGCATAGAGATTGGCGATGCCGGTCGCGAAGACCAGGCGCTCGGTGTGCGCGGCCAGATGCGCGATCGTCACGAACGGATCGCGGCCGATCGCCTCCGGCAGCCACAGCGCCGAGTAGCCCCAGCGCTCGACGTCGCGCGCGAACGCCACCGCCTGCGGCGCCGGCAGCCCATCGACCCATGTCCAGACTCCCAGTCTTCCGATCGGTCCCTGCGGTCCCGGCGCAGTCATCGAGCCCCTCCTCTTGTCACCGGCCGAGGGTATCGTACACCGTCACCCCGAGGAGGATTCCCATGCTGCGCTTCTTCGAACACCCGCTCTCGCCGTACGCCCGCAAGGTCGAGATCGTGCTCGAGCACAAGGGCGTCCCGTATCGGCCGGTGTTCGTGAATCCGATGGCCGCCGAGGACGATCCGACGCTGCGCGAGTTCCTCGCGGCGAGCCCGCGCCGCGAGGTGCCGTGCCTCGTCGACGAGGACGACGGCACGGCGGTCTTCGACTCGACCGTGATGCTCGACCACATCACAGGGTCCGCGTTCTTCGGCATGCCGCTCGACGCGAAGCACGAGCGCCTCGGCGACTGGGCCGCGCGCTGCGCCGAGCAGCCCGCCGTGCGCGCCGACGCCGAGCAGCTCGGCGCGTGGATGCGTGACAACCTCGGCGGCGGTGGCGGCGGCACCCAGAGCGCGATGCCGATCGTGCGTCAGTACCGCGATCACCGGCTCGAGTGGATGATGAAGTCCGGCGGCATCGAGGTGGTGCGCCGCGGGCTCGCTGCCGGGTCTGGCGTTGCTGGCGGCGCCGGCCTCGGCGGTGACGATCGACTGGGTATTCGTCGGAGACCCGGGCAACGCCCCGAATCCCTACAGCAGATGCGACTCGGTTCTGTGCGGCTCGGTTCCGTACGAGTACTCCATCTCGAGGTTCGAGGTGACCAACGCCCAGTACGCGGAGCTGCTGAACGCCAAGGCGTCGGCGGACCCGCTGGGACTGTACAACTCGAACATGGGCAGTGATCCGCAAGGCGGCATCGTGCGCAGCGGAACGATCGGCAGCTTCACCTATGCGGTCAAGCCCGGCTTCGCCGACAAGCCGGTGAACTTCGTGTCGTTCTACGACGCGCTGCGCTTCACGAACTGGCTGGGTAACGGCCAGGGGAGCGGGGATACGGAGGACGGGGCGTACACGCTACTCGGCGGGACGGCGATTCCGAGTAACGGGACGACGGTCACGTTCAACCGGGGAACGATCTTTCTTCCCAGCGAGAACGAGTGGTTCAAGGCGGCGTACTACGATCCGGCAACGGCGAGCTACTTCACCTCCCCGGCCGGGAGCGATGGCACGCCGCTGTGCGCGGCGCCGACGGGAGCCGCGAACCGGGCGAACTGTGACAACGCCGTGGGTGGCGTGACCGACGTCGGCGCGTACGCCGGCTCAGCGAGCCCGAGCGGGACGTTCGACCAGGGCGGGAACGTGTGGGAGTGGAATGAGCAGATCGTGAACGGCTCGCTACGGAGCTTCCGGGGCGGGAGCTGGAACAGCAGCGACGTCAACCTCTCCTCGCTGGATTTTGGCGGCAGGGTTTCGAGCGGCGAGGGCAGCAGCACCGGGTTTCGTGTCGCGAGTCTCGTCCCCGAGCCCGATGCGAGCCTGCTCGCCGCTGCGGCCTTGGCGACCCTCGTCGCGTTGCGCAAGAGATCCGCCGCGAGCCTCTGACCTCTGGGCCTGTGCGAGAAGCTACCGGACGTCCGGGTTCGGCTCGCCGGCCGGCGGGTCGCCCGGGCTTTCGGCTACGGGGATCTCGGCATGGCCGAGCCGCGCGAGCATGCTCCGCCCCGGCCCGGTAGGTTCTGCGCCCGCCATGACGGAACCCCCCGACGCGACCCGCCGCACGCTCTCCGAGAACGACTCCAAGCAGCTTCTCGCCGGCTACGGCGTGCCGGTGGCGCGCGAGCGGCTCGCCGCGGATCCCGCAGCGGCCGTCGCGGCGGCGGCCGAACTCGGCTTCCCGGTGGTCCTCAAGCTGTGCGGCGACGCGATCGCGCACAAGACCGAGCGCGATCTGGTGCGGCTCGGGCTCGGCGACGCCGACGCGGTGCGGCGCGCAGCCGACGAGCTGTGGGCAAAGCGCCGGCCCGAGGACGGCGACGTGGCGCTGCTGGTCGCGGAGCTGGTGCGCGGCCGGCGCGAGCTGATCGCCGGGCTGGTGCGAGATCCCCAGTTCGGGCCGTGCGTCGTGCTGGGGCTCGGCGGAATCCTCACCGAGGCGCTTCGCGACGTAGTGTTCGCGTTGGCGCCGCTCTCGCGCGACGAGGCGCGGCGGATGGCGGAGGGGTTGCGCGCGAGCCATCTGCTGACGCAGCCGTTCCGCGGCGAGCCCGCCGTTGATCTCGACGCACTCGCGGACGTGCTGGTGGGGCTCGGCCGACTCGCCGCCGAGCGACCCGACGTCGCGTCGGTGGATCTGAACCCGCTGATCGTCCGCTCGGACGGGGCGCCGATCGCCGTGGATGCGCTGGTCGAGCTCGGCGCGCCGGCCGAGACTCCTCCGGCGCCCCCGGCGCCGTCCGACGAGGAGCTGCTCGCGCGCTTCCGTCCGCTGTTCCATCCCCGCGGCATCGTCATCGCCGGCGCGTCGGCGCACCCGGGCAAGTTCGGCTTCGTGACGCTGCACAATCTGCGCGCGTTCGGCTACCGGGGCGAGCTGTTCCCGGTGAACCGCGACGGCGCCGAGATCCTCGGCGAGCCGACACTGCGCGATGTCAGCGAGGTGCCGCCCGGGCGCGCGGATCTCGTCTTCGTATGTACGCCGGCGAAGGCCAACATCGAGCTGCTGCGGGCATGCGCGAAGGTCGGCGTGCGGGCGGCCTTCGTCGCGAGCGCCGGCTACCGCGAGGCGGGGCCGGAGGGCAAGGCGCTCGAGGACGAGCTGGTCGCGACGGCGGACGAGCTGGGCATCGTGCTCGCGGGCCCCAACGGACAGGGCGTGCTCTCGACGCCGGTCTCGATGTGCGCGCAGATCGTCGCGCCGAACCCACCGCCCGGACCGATCTCCGTGGTGAGCCAGAGCGGCAATCTGCTGTCGGCGTTCCTCGACTACGCGGTCCAGACGGGGGTCGGCGTCTCGAAGGCGATCAGCGCCGGCAACTCCGCGCAGACCGGTCTCGCCGAGTACTTCGAGTACCTCGCCGCGGATCCAGAGACGAAGGTCGTGCTCGCGTACCTCGAAGGCGTCGGTGACGGCCGGCGCTTTGCCAATGCGGTCCGGCGGCTCACCGCGCGCAAGCCGCTGGTGGTGCTGAAGGGCGGTGCGGCCGCGGAAGGCCAGCGCGCGGCGCTGTCCCACACCGGCTCGCTCGCCAGCGACGACCGCGTCTTCGCCGGCCTGTGCCGCCAGCTCGGCATGCTGCGCGCGCCGACCGTCGAGGAAGGTTTCGAGTGGGCGGCGACGCTGGCGACCCAGCCGCTGCCGCGCGGCCGACGCACCATCGTGTTCACGACCGTCGGTGGCTGGGGCGTGCTGACCGCCGATGCGTGCGCGGCGGCCGGGCTCGAGCTGATGCCACTACCGGCGGATATCCAGACGGCCATCGACGCGCTGGTGCCGGCGCGCTGGAGCCGCAACAACCCGATCGACCTGGCCGGCGGCGAGACGCGGGAGACCGTGACGGAAGTGTTGGACCTCGTGTGCGCGCATCCCGACGTCGACGCGGTCGTTCACCTGGGCCTCGGCATCCAGGCCGCCACGGCCAACTTGTTCCGGCAGGGCCCGTTCTGGCCCGATCACGGATTGCAGCGCATCGCGGAGTTTCACGAGCGTCAGGACCGCCGCTACGCCGAGGCAGCGCGCGACGCCAGCGTGCGCCATGGCAAGCCGGTGCTCTCGGCCACCGAGCTCGTGTATTGCGATCGCGATTACGGCAACGCCGGCCCGCTGGCGTTGCGCGAAGCCGGTCGCGTCTGTCATCCGAGTGCACACCGAGCCGTTGCGGCGCTGCGGGCGCTGGTCGATCGGGCGGAGTACGGCCGGCGCATCACCCCGGGCCGAGAGGAGTAGGAGTCCGCGTGGATCCCACGCTTTCGATCGTGATTCCGGCGCTCGACGAGGAGCGAACGCTTCCGACCGTCGTCGACGAACTCCTGGCCACACTCCGGCCCGAGTTCGCGCTCGAGATCCTGGTAGTGGACGACGGGTCGAGCGATGGAACCCCCGCGGTCCTCGAGGAGCTGCGCATGCGCGTTCCGGAGCTGCGCTGCTTTCGCCACCCGCGGCCCCGCGGAAAGGGCGCCGCGGTGCGCACGGGAATCGGCGAGGCGCGCGGCGAGATCCTGCTGATCCAGGACGCCGATCTCGAGTACCAACCCCGCGACATCCCGGCGCTGTTGCGCCCGATCCTCGACGGCTACGCCGACGCCGTCTACGGATCCCGGTTCGCATCGCCCGAGCGCGCGATCAACTTTTTCTGGCACACCCAGGCCAACGCGCTGATCACCGGCTTTACCAACCTGCTCTACAACACGAACTTCACCGACGTCTACACCGGCTACAAGGCGATCCGTGCGAAGTGGGTGCAGCCGCTGCACCTGGTGGAGTCGAGCTTCGCGATCGAAGCCGAGCTGACCGCCAAAATGAGGCGTACCGGGGCGCGCTTCTACGAAGTGCCGATCCGCTACCGCGCGCGTAGCTACGCCGAGGGCAAGAAGATCCGGCTCCGTCACGCCGTTGCCGCCTTCTGCGCGGTGCTCCGCCACCGCTTTTCGCGGTTGCGCTGACCGCAGCGAAGGCGGAGATACGTCAGCCGGCCGGCGGAGTCGGCGCGCTGAACAGCGGCGCGATCTGCGGCACCTGACCAGCCGGTGACCAACTCGCCATCCCCGCCGTCCATACGAAGGTGTCGGCGCGCAGCACCCCCGCTTCCGCGTAGCGCGCGAGCTGATCCCACGTGAACGGGCCCGTCGCCTGGCCGCCCTGCACCAGGTGCCACGCCGGCGGCGCCGGCGGCGGCGGCGGGCTCTGCGGCGTCGCGCCGGGAACGAGCTGCGGCATCATGCGCCCCGCGACGGCCAGGCCCATCCCGGCGCCGATGCCCGCGCCCGCCAGTCCGCCCGCGGGACTCGCGGCCGCCGTCGGGATCGACTGGCCGATCTGGTACTGCTGGTACGCAGCGAGATCCTCGATGACACGCATCGAGGTGCGCGAGTCGAGCGCCTTCTCCACCTCTTCGGGGACCGACACGTTGACGATCCACAGCTGCGGTAGGTCCAGTCCATACTCGTCGTCCACGCGCTCGAGCACGAGCTGGCGCAGCTTCTCCGAGAGCTCGCGGTAGTTCGCGGCCAGGTCGACGACGGAGAGATCCGCGTTGGCGACGAGATCGGCGAAGGCGTTGGCGATGATCGAGCGCAGCAGCACGGCGACTTCTTCGGATTCGAAGACGGCGTCGGTCCCCACCAGCTCGGCGAGGAGTCGCTTC
>CAYOHN010000256.1:0-5532 GCA_964403735.1 uncultured Spirochaetales bacterium
GAACCGGTTTCGTCTTCAATTCCCCGGCTGCAGCCACGTAGGGGACCAGCGCCACATGGGCGTAGAGCACGTTCTCGCGGCCGACATCGGCGCGGAACTGGCGGATCGCCTCGAGGAACGGCAGGGATTCGATATCGCCGACCGTGCCGCCGACCTCGACGAGCAGCAGGTCCACGTTCGCCGCCGCCTGGTAGATCCGATGCTTGATCTCGTCGGTGACGTGCGGGATCACCTGCACGGTTCCACCCAGGTACTCGCCGCGCCGCTCCTTGTCGAGGATCGTCTCGTAGACCTTCCCAGCGGTGACGTTGTTGACCTTGCTCATCGTCGCGCTCGTGAAGCGCTCGTAGTGACCCAGATCGAGATCCGTCTCGGCGCCATCCTCGGTGACGTACACCTCTCCGTGTTGAAGAGGATTCATCGTCCCGGGATCGACGTTCAGGTACGGATCGAGCTTGAGGAAGGACACGCGAAGCCCGCGCGCCTCGAGCAACGCGCCGATGGACGCCGACGCGAGGCCTTTGCCGAGCGACGACAGCACGCCCCCGGTGACGAAGATGAACTTGGTCGCGCGGTCTCGGCTGGCGCTCGCCGTCATGGCACCTCCCTCATCGAACCCGAACGAACGCGTCGCCCGCCGCGGCGTCCTCGATGCGAACTCGATGGATCGGAACGAGCGGCTCGGGGAGCGCGTCGAGGTCAAAGTAGCCGCTCGCAAGCGCCTCGTCCGGCGTCGTGGCAACTCCCTCGCCGACGGGTCGCGCTTCGAAACACAGGTTGACGACGTGGACACGCCGCCCGTCGCCGTATTCGACGATCATCTGCGCCGGATCCGAGTACACGCCGACGAGCCGGCCGACCTCGATCCGCACGCCGGTCTCCTCGGCGACCTCCCGCGCGACTGCGCCTTCGACCGATTCGCCCGGCTCGACGAATCCCCCCGGGATACCCCAGTGTGCATTGTCACTGCGTTGCATCAGCAGCAGCTCGCTCCGAGCGCCTGCCCGCCAGACCACCGCCGATACCGAGAGCCCCAGGATCTCGGGATCGGTGGCGAAATAGCGGGTCATCGGCGCTGGGCCTCCTCGTCGACGACGGACGCTGCAGGCAGCGGACGCCTCGCACCGGAAACGCGGGGTTGCGGAAACTGGAGAAACCGGTGGTCGGGGGCGATCGGGACCACCGGTTGGTACCGCCGCCGGCACTCCGCTGTCAAATGCGGGGTCCGTGCACCCAAAACGAAACGGGAGGCCCGAGGGCCTCCCGTCGATCTCCGGCGTGCCAGTCGCTCAACGCTTCGAGAACTGGAAGCGCGCACGCGCACCGCGCTGGCCGTACTTCT
The DNA here is from genome assembly GCA_964403735.1 of uncultured Spirochaetales bacterium. Classification (GTDB taxonomy): domain Bacteria; phylum Myxococcota_A; class UBA9160; order UBA9160; family PR03; genus CAADGG01. Next base: position 1,343 of record CAYOHN010000256.1, read on the forward strand.
TCCGTTCCTTCTTGCGCGCATCCCGCGTCAACAGGCCGCCCCGCTTGATCTGCGGGCGCAGCCCCTCGTCGACACCGACCAACGCGCGCGCAATGCCGTGCCGGAGCGCACCGGCCTGCCCGCTCGGTCCGCCGCCGTGCACGCTGGCCGCGATGTCCCAGCGCGTGGTCTGGTTGACGAGATCGAGAGCTTGCCGGACGACACCGCGCAGCACTTCGCGTCCGAAGTACTCATCGAGCGTGCGACCGTTGACGAGGATCGTGCCTGTTCCGGGCTTCATGCGAATCCGGGCCACGGCAGTCTTGCGTTTGCCGGTGGCCGGCATCACGAGAGCGGCTTCAGCCAACGCTCAGGACCTCCGGCTTCTGTGCTGCGTGAGGATGCTCGGCGCCCTTGTAGACCTTGAGCTTCCGGTAGAGCTTCCGACCGAGAGCGTTGTGCGGGAGCATGCCGCGCACGGCGTCCTCGACGACGCGTTCGGGGTGGGCCCCGGTGAGAACCTGGTCGGCCGTGCGCGAGCGCAGGTGTCCCTTGTAGCCCGAATGCCGGTAGTAGACCTTCTGCTCGCGCTTGCGACCCGAGAGGCGGATCCTGTCGGCGTTCACGACAACGATGAAATCGCCGTTGTCGGCATGCGGCGTGAACTGCACGCTGTTCTTGCCGCGCAGACGCGCCGCCACCCGAGCCGCGAGGCGCCCGAGCGTCTGGTCGGCGGCATCAACGATCCACCAGCGGGGGGTCACCTCGGAAGGCTTGATGGAGCGCGTCGGCCGCGGCGGATGAACGGCGGGCATCGGGGCCTCCTGAAAGACGGCCGTGAATAGCCAAGGGCATCTGGCGCGTCAACCCGGACCACGTCCAAGCTGCTGGATTCCCAAAGGGAATCCGTCGTCGACCCGGACCAGAGTCAGACCCCGCGCCGGAGCCGTCGGCCCCGCCAGCGTCCGGTCCCGAAGCGCCAGCAGTTCCCCGATCCAGCCTGGTGCGCGTCGTCCGCGGCCCACCTCGAGCAGAGTGCCGACCAGGTTTCGGACCATGTGCCGCAGGAAGCCCGGCCCCTCGACGGTGAAGCCCAGTGCCCCCGGGATCGTGCCGCACCACTCGACGTGGGTGACCGTGCGCACCGTGGTGCGGACCGCGCTCCCGGCGGCGCAGAAGCTCGCGAAATCATGCGTCCCGAGCAGCCGCGTCGACGCCTCGCGGACCGCGCCGAGATCCAGCGGCTCCGGGATCCAGAGCTCGAAGCGCTCGCGCAGCGGCGATCGGATCGGATGCGCCCAGACTCGATAGACGTAGCGCTTGGAACGAGCCGCTCGCCGCGCGTGGAAGGAATCCGGCGCCGGATCCAGCGAGACCACGGCGACGTCGCGCGGCAGCAGCGCGTTGAGCGCTCGGTGCAGCGTGATCGGATCCAGCCGGGTCGCGGCCCGCACGCTCGCGACCTGCCCCTCTGCATGGACGCCCGCATCGGTCCTGCCTGCTCCGGTCACCACGACGGCGCCCGCGCTCACACGCGCAAACGCGCTCTCGAGCACGCCCTGCACGGTGCGCGCGCTGCCGGGCTGACGCTGCCAGCCGGCGAACTCAGTCCCGTCGTACTCGAGGACCAGACGCCAGTTGCGCGTCGCGTCGGGCGGACGCGCCGTCGGGGGACCTGCGTGACTCCGCAGCTCCGTGTCCGCCGCATCCGGATGCTCCGACACGGGCGCGCGTCAGGGAAGCCCGAGACGACCGATCGCCGTTCGCACGGCATCGACCGCCGCGAGCCGCGCCGGATCCGCTGCGAGCCACAGCAACACCCCGTTCGCGCAGCCGGGATCCCGGCGCACGCGGCCGACCAGCACGCGCTCGGCGCCCGCAGCGCCGCGCGTACTGGGGCCGTGCGGGTCGTCGACGAGTTCCACGTCCAGCGCCTTGGCAAGGACGCCGCGCACCTGTTGCGGAGTCACCGGCGCGGAACATTCGATGGCGAGGCTGGCTCCGTCACCGCAGAACGTCGGGACACGGGTCACGGTGATACTCGGCGTCAGCTGCTTTCCGAGCGCGCGCCGCAGCGAAACGCCGAGCATGCGTTCGGCCTCGCTGCTGCCGTCGTCGTCGATGTCGCCGGCCCACGGCAGCACGTCCACTGCAATCGGGTGATCGAGCGCAGGCGGTTCGTCCTCGTCGGCGCTGCGCTGTCCGAGCAGCGCCACCGTCTCGTCGAAGAGCGCGTCGACACCGGCGCGACCCGAGGCGGAGGCAGACATCATGGCAGTCCCGACGACACGCCGGATCCCGAACTCCGCGTGGAGCGGCGCCAGCACCCGCAGCCACGCCAGCGCCGGGCCGGGGGGCGGAGCGATCAGCGGCCCGTCCGGCGAAGCGAGCATCTGCTCGAGCTCGGGATGAGCCGCGAGCGTTTCGCTGGCCTGGAGTCCGCCGGAGAGATCGATGACCAGGACTCGTCGCACCACGGCTTCGGCGATCCAATCGAGCGCGGCACCGGGAGGAGTACACACGAATACGACGTCCGCATCCGCCAGGGCCTCCTGCTCGGTTTCGATCGGAGTGCCGGCCCCCTGGAACTCCACCTCGACGCCGATCGAGCGCTCGGTGGCGATGGGCACCAGCTCGCGGATCGGCAGCCCCGCCGCGTCGAGCGCAAACAGCACCTCCGCGCCGAGCGCACCCGTGGCGCCGACCACGACGACGCGCACTCCACTCGTCACGAGGCGCCGAGCTGCGCGAGGACGAGGTCTCCCATCGCACGGCAACCTACCGTCGGCCGGCGCTCGCCCGGCAACAACAGATCGGCGGTGCGATGCCCGTCGTCGAGGACGGCGGCGACGGCGGCGCGGATCTCGGCGGCCGCAGCGACGGCCTCGAGAGAATGCTCCAGGAGCATCGCCGCGGAAAGGATCGCCGCGAGCGGATTCGCGACGTCCTGACCGGCGATGTCCGGTGCCGAGCCGTGCACCGGCTCGTACAGGCCAATGCCGCCATCGCCGAGGCTCGCCGAGGGCAGCATTCCGAGCGAGCCGGTGATCATCGCCGCCTCGTCGGAGAGGATGTCGCCGAACAGGTTCTCCGTGACGATGACGTCGAAGCGCCGGGGATCGCGTACCAGCAGCATCGCGCACGAATCGACGAGTTGATGCGCCAGCGTGACGTCCGGGAACTCCTTTGCGACCTCCTCGACCACCTCCATCCAGAGCTGAGACGTCTCGAGCACGTTGGCCTTGTGGACATGCGTCACGTGCTGGCGGCGTCCGCGCGCCGCGGTGAACGCGACGCGCGCAATGCGGCGGATCTCGTCCTCGTCGTAGACGAGCGTGTTGCGGGCCTGACGCCGCCCCTCGACCACTCCGATCCCGCGCGGTTCGCCGAAGTACAACCCGCCGGTGAGCTCGCGCACGACCAGCATGTCGATCCCGTCGACGATCTCCGGTCGCAGGCTCGACGCCTGCGCCAACGCCGGGAACACGGCCGCCGGCCGCAGGTTGGCGTAGAGCCCGAGCTCCTTGCGGATCCGCAGCAGCCCCTTTTCGGGCCTCCGATCGACTGGAAGGTCGTCCCAACGATTGCCTCCGACTGCGCCCAGCAACACCGCACGACTCGCCCGGGCGCGCGCGACGACGGCGTCCTGCAGCGGCGTCCCGTGGGCATCGATCGATGCCCCGCCGATCAGATGCTCCTCGAAGACGAGCTTCCAGTCGTGGCGGGGCGCCACGCATTCGAGCACGCGGCGAGCCTCGCTCGTGACCTCCGGGCCGATGCCATCACCGGCCACCACGACGATCTGCGCTTCCATCCTCAGATCCCCTTCGGCTCTTCGACTGCATGCCGCCGCTTGTGCCACTCGAGCTTGTTGAGCGCGTGGACATAGGCCTTCGCGCTCGCCACCAGCACGTCGTAATGCGCGCCGTGTCCGATCACGCGCCGGCCGTCTTCAGTGAGGGTCACCGACACCTCCCCCTGTGCGTCGAGACCGGCGGTAATGGCGTTCACCTGATACCGAACCAGCTCGCTCTTGGTCTCCGTCAGCGAGGCCACCGCCTTGAAGATCGCGTCCACCGGACCGACGCCCGCTGCCGTCGTCTTGCGCAGCGCGCCGTCGATCTCCAGCTCCACGGTCGCCGTGGGCGTCGGAAAGCTGCCCGAAAGCACCGCGAGCTGCCGGAACGCGAAGCGCTCGTCGCTCAGCACGA
>CAYOHN010000257.1:0-5528 GCA_964403735.1 uncultured Spirochaetales bacterium
AACTGCAGCGCCATCGCCCCGATCGGCGCGAGGAGCAGCGCGAGCGGATTGGCTCGGCGGCGGCCGTCGGGTCCGGGCGCGACGAGCCCCATGCGCGAGACCATCCCGATCGCGCCCGACAGTGTCGCCGCCACCGTCTGCAGCAGCATGTCACCGTTCTTGACGTGCGCGAGTTCGTGGGCCACCACGCCCTCGAGTTCCTCGGGCGAGAGGGCGTCGAGGATCCCCTGCGTCACGCAGACCACCGCGTCCTGGGGATTGCGGCCGCTTGCGAAGGCGTTGGGCTGCGCATGGGGCGCGACGGCCAGCTTCGGCATCGGCAGTCCCGCGCGCAGCCGCAGGCGATCGACCATGGCGTACAGGGCGGGCGCCTGCTCGGCGCTCACGATCTGCGCCCGATAGGCGCGCAGCGCCGCTTGCGCCGAGTTGTAGTACGCCAGCAGGTTCATGACGGCTGCGAGCGCGAAGGCCGCCAGCATCCCGGCCTGGCCGCCGATCGCCCCGCCGATCGCCACGAACAGGGCCGTGAGCCCCGCCATCAGCACGAAGACCCTGAGCGTTCCCGACATCTGCGCCTCTCCGTTGAACCCCACCCGGCAGGGTAACCATGTCACTCGGCGAAGGGCAGGTCGCTTGCGACTGCCTCCCCGCAAAGGGGGCGGCCTGCGATGCCGTCCGTCCATCGAGCATCCGCGCGACGAGCGTCGTCGGCCCGCGGTCTCAACGCCGATCCTTGTAGAGTCGACCCGCCTTCATGATCACGTCGAAGTGCGCCTCCGGGTCGGCCAGCAGATCGAGATTCGCGAGCGGGTCGCCGTCGACCAGGATCAGGTCGGCCAGCGCGCCCTCCTCGACGACTCCGAGACGGCCGGGATACGGCGCGCGCAGTCCCGACAGCGCGAGCAGCCGGGCGTTGTCGTGGGTGACGAGCTTCAGGATCTCGCCCGGCGTGAACCACTCGCGCAGGCGCAGGAGGTACCGGTTCTGCTCCGGGTTGAGCGCCGGCTCGAACAGGAAGTCGGTGCCCCAGGCGAGCGGGACGCCCAGCCGTTTCGCCAGGGGCCAGAGACGTGCCTGGCCCTCGATCACCGGCTTGCGCTTCTCGCGGCGCAGCGGGTCCATGTCGGGGGTGTCGGCGACGAGGTTCTGCGTGCTCAGCCACACCTTCCGCTCGGCCATCAGCCGGAGCGTGTCCTCGTCGAGCAGCTGCCCGTGCTCGACGCAGCGGACGCCGGCCTCGATCGCGCGGCGGACCGCGCGCGGCGTGTAGGCGTGGACGGTGACGTAGGTGCCCCAGTCTTCGGCCGCCTCGACCGCCGCGCGCATCTCGTCGAGCGTGTACTGCGTGACGTCGACCGGGTCGTAGGCCGAGGACGTGCCGCCGCCTGCCATCAGCTTGATCTGGCTGGCGCCGAAGCGGAGGTTCTCGCGAACGGCGGTCAGCACCTCGTCGCGCCCGTCGGCGATGAACGTCGCGCCGAACAGCTCCGCGCGGGACGGCTTGCCGAAGAAGCGGCGCGACCGTTCGGAGGGCAGCCGGAGATCCCCGTGGCCCGCGGTCTGGCTGACCGTCGCGCCCGAGGGCCAGACGCGCGGGCCCTCGTAGCGACCGGCGTCGATCCCCGCCTGCAGTGCGAACACCGGCCCGCCCACGTCGCGCACCGCGGTGAAGCCGCGCAGCAGCATCTGGCGCGCCTGCTCGGCGGCGGCAGCCTCGGCCGCCGCGGGCGTGAGATCCGGCGCGAGCAGCTGCTCCATGGTGAGCGCGCCGTAGGTCAGGTGGACGTGGACGTCGATGAGCCCTGGCATCAGCGTGCGGCCACGCCCCTCGACGATCGTCGCTCCCTCCCCTGCCTGCGCCGCCGGCCCGATGCTCTCGATGATTCCCTCCCGGACCACGACCGAGGTGGGAGGACCGAGCTCCTGACGTGCCGTGTCGAGCACGCGCACGTCGCGAAAGAGCACGTCGGGGGCGGGAGACGTCGTGGGCGCCGCCGAGGCGGCTGGCCCCAGGAGCAACACCGAGACCGCGAGCACACCCCCCGCCGTTCGTCGACTCATCGCGATCCCCCGTCCCTAGAAGCGGTAGCCCATCCCGATCGTGGCCCCGTGGAGGCGCACCTCGTAGCGCCCGTCGTCGGCCACGAAGAGACGGTGTCCCGCCGACACCAGCCAGTGATCGGTGAAGCGGTACGAGAGCCGCGTCGTCAACTGCCACAGGAAATCCGGTGCGTCGCCCGTCGAGAATCCGCCGAGCGTCGCGAGCGTCTCGATCCGTACGCGCGTCGTGATGTCGTTCTGGAGCCGCAGCCCGATCGCGGGGGAGACCCAGGTCTCGGAGAGTTCGAAGCTTCGCTGGATCGTCACGTCGGGACGCACGTCGATCTCGACATCCACCGAGAGGTCCACAACGTCGAAACCCGCAAGCGCATCGATCCCGAGGGTCCGCGGGTCGTCCGCTGCGGCATTCGGCCAGAATCCGCCGGAACGCGCGAAGAGCCGCCTGCCGGCGAGGACCTGCGCCGTCGTCAGGTCGACGTCGACCTCGGCGTCGAGGCGAAGCCCGAGGCGCCGCACGCCGTCCTCCTGCTGGAGCCGGACCCAGACCCCGTCCGCGACCAGCAGCCAGTCCCGCCAGCGTGCCGCCACGCTGCCCATTGCGCCGAGCTCCACGTCGCGCAGCGCGTCGAGAGCGTCGATCTCCACATGGCGAGTGCGCCCTCTCGCCTCCAGGGACGCGTCGACGCTCGGCAGCCAGGCATAGGGGAGGATCTCGACCTCCCAGTCCTTGGCGGGAGGCGGCTCACCGAGAGCGTCCGACGCAAGTGCCCCGGACAGCAGGAACGACAGGAGCGTGGCCAGAAGGCGGAGACCACGACCGGCGGAGCGGTAGCCCATTCGTTGATCCATCGATCGGCCTCCTCGCTCTGGAGGCTCTAGCCGAACGTCGAGGGGTGTCAATCTGCTCGCCTTCCTGGAGGCCTACGACCGCTTCGCCGCGCGGGCCCGGGACGTTGCCGACCTGCCGGCCGCGACCATCGATCTGCTGTTTCGGGTCCTGCGTCAGAACCGCGGGACGCTTTCGGCGCGGCCGCTCCGGCGCGAGTTGTCCGCGCCGACGCCGCAAGAGGTCGGCCGCGTCCAGGAGATCTACGCCGCCGAGTTCGAGGACTACGATGCGCCAAAAGGATCGATCCGCGACCGCCACCCGCTTCCGCCGACCTCGGCCGCCACTCCCGGCCATCCATCGCCGCAATCGGCCGCGCTGCGATCTCTCCGACACGCACGCGCTGTCTTGGCCCGGCACGCTCCTTGCTCCTTTGCCCGCGTCCGGGGGGCCGACGGAGGGTGCGATGGAGCGGATACAGTCGATCCTGTGGGTGGGCGGTGCGGCGCAGCTGCGCGATGAAGCGGTGGCGGAGTCGCCGCTGCTCGATGTCGCGTGGGCGCGTGATGCCGAGGATGCGGCGGCGCTGCCGCTCGCGGCGTTCGATGCGTTGGTGGTGGACTGCGACGATGCCGTGCTCGCCGGCGAGGCGGTGCGGCGGCTGCGGCGCGCCGGGCCGGGGAAGTGCCCGCCGATCGTCGTGCGGCTGCCCGAGACGGAAGACGACGTCACGTCGGATCTACGCCGCGCCGGGGCGGATCTCGTCGCGGCGCGCGGCGGCGCATTGCCGCGCGAGCCGCTGAGCGCGCTCCTCGCGCGTGTGTCGCCGCGGCCGTCCATTGCGCGCCGCAGTCCGCGCCGCGACGACGACCAGGACGAGAAGCCGATCGAGGTCCGCCCGGCCCTCATCGCGCGCAGTCCGGCGATGACCAGCGTGCTCGAACTCGCGGCGCGCGCGATGCAGACCCATGCGACGGCGCTCGTCACCGGCGAGACCGGCACCGGCAAGGAGCTGCTCGCTCGCGCGATCCACGACGGCAGCACGCGCCGCACGGGATCCTTCGTCGCGATCAACTGCGCGGCGTTCCCGGACACGCTGCTCGAGAGCGAGCTGTTCGGGCACCTGCGCGGCGCGTTCACCGGCGCCGATCGCGAGAAGAAGGGCCTCTTCGAGCTCGCCGAGGGCGGCACGCTGTTCCTGGACGAGCTCGGCGAGACATCGCCGCCCCTGCAGGCGAAGCTGCTGCGCGCGCTGCAGGAGCGCGAGGTGCGGCCGCTCGGAGGGACCCAGACGCGGCGCATCGACGCGCGCGTCGTCGCGGCGACCAACCGCACGCTGCAAGACGAGGTGGCTCGCGGCGCGTTCCGCGAGGATCTCTACTGGCGGCTCGCGGTGTTCCACCTGGTCGTCCCGCCGCTGCGCGAGCGCCGCGAGGACGTGGTGCCGCTGGCGGAGCACTTCCTGCGCCGCTACGGCGCCCGCGACGGTAAACCCGGCTGCCGGCTCGCGCCGGACGCCATCGATCTGCTGCACGTGCACGCGTGGCCCGGCAACGTGCGCGAGCTCGAGAACGAGATGCAGCGCGCGCTGGCGCTCGTCGAGCCCGGCGAGACGATCGCGGCACGGCATCTGTCGGAGCGACTGCAGCAGGTGCTGCGACCGATCACCGAGAGCGGCATCGACCCGCGCGCCGACACGCTCCAGCGTCAGGTCGCACGGCTCGAAGCGTGGCTGATCCGGCGCGCGCTGGAGGCGCACGGCGATCGGCGGGCGGCGACGGCGCGGACGCTCGGGATCACGCGGGAGGGGCTGTACAAGAAGATGAAGCGCTACGGGATCCCGTGAGCCAGCTTTGACATCAAGACATCAAATGAGTATGCTGCTGGCACCAACTGCCGGAGTCACGATGGGGCGCCACACCCTGACGCTCGACGAAGACAACGAACGCCTGCTGAGCGATGAGCAGGAGGCGACGGGCGCGTCCTTCAAAGGCGTCATCAACGCCCTGTTGCGCGAGGTGCGCCAGCGGCGGCTCGGCGATCGCAAACGCAAGCCGGCCCGCCGCTACGAGGTGAAGCCGCTGTCCGTGGGTCGCATCCGCCACCCAGTCGTAAGCGTGACGGAAGCCCTCGAGCTCGGGGAAGGCGACGCGTTCCGGTGATTCTGGTCGATGCCAACCTGCTGCTCTACGCCGGCATCCGCGAGTACTCGCAACACCAGACTGCGGCGCGTTGGCTCGAGGAGCGTCTGAACGCAACGCAGGCGGTCGGCCTCCCGTGGCCGAGCCTGCTGGCGTTCCTCCGCCTTGCCGTCAATCCGCGGATCCACGAGTTCCCACCCAGCCTGGCGGACGCGTGGCGGCTCGTGCGGGAATGGCTCGACTGCGAATCCGTCTTCGTTCCGGTTCCTGGGCCCCGCCACCACGAGATCCTCGAGCGCCTCGTACTCGAAAGCTGTCAGCAGCACCGCCACCTACCCGACGCCCACCTCGCCGCGCTCGCCATCGAGCACGGCCTCGTCCTGGCAACGCACGATCGCGGCTTCGCGCGCTTCGAAGGCCTGCGCTGGGAGCTGCCACTCGTTGCCTAGCCCTGATCCGGCATTGATTCTCGCCCCTGCACGGTAGTCCCGAACCGGCTC
>CAYOHN010000258.1:0-5500 GCA_964403735.1 uncultured Spirochaetales bacterium
ACCACCTTGCCGAGGAACCCCGTCGCGCCGGTCAGCAGGACCTCGGCGTCGCTCGCTCGTCGTTGCTGCACCGTCCCCCCCCCCGTTCGGCTCAGCCCTTGCGCTCGCCTCCGAACAACTGGTTGTCCGCTCCGAATACGTTCTTCGGATCCACCGCGTGCTTCACCTGCCGCGCGAACGCCAGCAGCCCGGGTGAGGCGATCCGCGCGAGAAACGGCTGCCGGAGCTTGCCGATCCCGTGGTGGTGCGAAAGCGATCCGCCGCGCGCCAGCACCTCGTCGCGCGCCGCGTGCTCGATCTCCGCGTACACATGGCTCGGATCCCCCGCGATGCCCTTGAAGTAGAACGCAAAGTAGAAGTAGATGCAGACGCCCGTCGGATACAGCTGCGTCACGCGGCACGTGACGAAGGCCTTGCCCGGCAGCTTGCGCGCGGTGTGCTCATCGCGGATCCGCTGCTTCACCGCCTCGCACAGCTCGAGCGCGCGGCTCCACGGCACCGAGGTCTCGAAGCTCTCGGCGATCATGTAGTGGTTGAGGATCCAGTCGCGCAGGTATGCAATGCCGAACGTCAGCTGGTAGCCGCGCTCGCCGTTGGCCGAGCCGCCAGCCAGGCCGCCGTGCCGCTTCGCGATCGCATAGGTCCGCTTCTGCTGCGCGGCCACCTCTGCCTTCGTGCCCTCGAAGACCATCGTGCAGGCCGTCATGCGCTCGACGTCGAAGCCTTTGACGCGCGTCACGAATAGCTTCTCCGCCGCCGACAGCAGCTTCTGGAACCCCTCCTTGCGCGGCTTCAGCATCTGCGAGAGCTGGAACTGGAGGTTGTCGACGAGCCGCACGCTGGCCGGGACGTCGCCGGCCTGCTGCAGCTCGTAGAGGAAGCGGACGCCCGATACGAAATCCGGGAACACGACCGAGCCGTAGACCTGCGCCTCCGGCAGCGGGAACAGCTTGACGATCGCCTGCGTCACGATCCCCAGGCAGCCTTCGGAGCCGAACACGAAGCGGCGCGCGTCGCCGGCGCCGACGGACTCGCGCGGATGCACGGCGGGGCGCTCCAGCACGCCCTGCGCCGTCACGACGCGCACGTCGAGCACGAGATCCTCGATGTTCCCGTAGCGGTTCTTCTTCATCCCGGACGCGTGCGTCGCGATCCAGCCGCCGAGCGTCGAGAACTCCACGCTGTCCGGCTCGTGCCCCATCGTGAAGCCGTGCCGAGCCAGGCCCTCGGTGATGTCGCGGCCGACGGCACCGGCCTGGATACAGGCCATCCGGTTCACCGGATCGATCCACAGGATCCGGTTCATCCGGCGCAGATCCACCGAGACGATGGTGCGCTGCTCGTCGGCCCGGCAGCGCAGCGCGTCGGTGACGTTGGTGCCGCCCCCGTACGGGACCAGCACCACGTCGTGGCGCACGGCGGCGTCGACGAGGCGCTCGATCTGCGCGTCCTCGGTGGGATAGACGACGAGATCCGGCACGCGCTCGATGCGGCCGTACTTGATCGCGTACATCTCCTCCTGCGTGTGGCCATGCCCGTGCCGCAGGCGAAGCTCCGGATCCTCGCTGAGCTGATCCTCGGTCAGCGTCTTGCGCAGCTCGTCGACGAAGCCCGTGTGGCGTCGCGGTTCCGGAATCGCCGGCGGATAGCGCGGAAGGTTCAGATCGTCGGGTCGCACGTCCGGATGGAACTGCCGCTGCGCCCAGCCGAGGATCTCCGGCAGCTCCTGTCCCGACAGCGCGTAACGCGCGCCCGTCAGCACGACGACACCGTCCTCGCGCGCGACGAAGCGCGTATCGCGAAATCCCCAGACGTCGAGTGCCTCCTCGTCGTCCTCGCGGCGCACGACGGGGTCCGGAACGATGCGGGGTCGCTGCGGGTCGAGTTCCATGCGGTCTCCCTCCGTTCGTGACGTCGACGTGGGCGGCGAATGCAGGCGGCGAGGTCTCGGGGACGGATCCCGGGAGTGTGGCCCACGCCAGCGCCGACGCCCGTTCATTCCGTGTGCAAGTGACGCCGGGGAGGCGGGGTCGTCCGGCCGACTCCGAAGTGCCTCGAGCGTCATCGCTGCGCACCCAGGTGGGATTCGCCGTCTCACCAGGAGCCACCGTTGTTCCCATGCTTCCGCGCCGCGAGGCGTGCCGCAACTGGCACGAGACTTGCTCATTCTCTGTCTCTGTCTGCCCGACTGCCCGATCGACGGGGACGATCGCGATTCGGACGTCGGAGCCGAACGACGCGAAGGGAGTGCCGATGGCGATGCAGAACGACGCGAGACCCGGCCGCTGGGTCGAGAGGCTCGACGGCGGCGATCCGCCGCCCTTCGAGCAGCATCGGAACGCCTTGCGCGCGTGCGCCGAACGGCTGCTCGGCGATCCGGACGCGGCAGACGCCGTCGTCGGCGAGGTGCTGCGGAACGCCGGTCCCGCGATCGCTCTGTTCCGCCCGCCCGGCAGCCTCGGGAGCTGGCTCCAGGGGCTGACGATCGGCCTCGCGCTGGCGCGACTGCGCGCGGCCGGCAGCCCCCCGCGCCTCCGGGAGGAAACGAACACGGCGCCCCGATCGCGAGATCGGAGCGCCACCATCGTGCGGTCGCCGCTGCGGGCGCTTCGCTAGAAGACGATCACGCCGCGCGCGTTCACCCCGGCCACGAGGTCGTCGAACGCCTCCGGGGCCTGGTCGATCGAGTACGTCTTCGTCACCAGCTCGTCGAGCTTCAGGCGGCCAGCTTTGTACAGCTGGAGCAGGCGCGGGAAGTCGATCGACGGGCGCGCCGAGCCGTACATCGAACCGATCAAAACCTTCTCCTGAAACGGCATCAGGAACGCGCCGAGCGTCACCGTCTCGGTCGGCTTCGAGACGCCGACGACCACCGCGGTGCCACCCTTGTGCACGCAGTTGTAGGCCTGGCTGATCGTGGCGCCGAGCCCGATGCACTCGAACGCGTAGTCCGCGCCGCCGCCCGTCAGCGCCATGATCTTGGCGACCGCGTCGCCGTCGCTCGCCGGGTTGATCGTGTCGGTCGCACCGAAGTGGCGCGCGAAGTCGAGCTTCGTGTCCGACATGTCGACGGCGATGATGCGCACGGCACCAGCGATCGCACAGCCCTGGATCGTGTTGAGACCGACGCCACCGGCCCCGAACACGACGCAGACGGCGCCGGGCTCGACCTGGACGGTGTTCAGCGCCGCTCCGGCACCGGTCATCACCGCGCAGCCGACGATCGCCGCCTTGTCCATGCCGATCGACGGGTCGGTCTTGATCACGTTGTCGCGGTGCAGCGTCGCGTACTCCGCCATCACGCCGACGCCGGCCATGTGTTTCAGCGGCTTGCCGTCCTTGTCCTTGAAGCGCTGCGTGCCGTCCGGCAGCGTGATCATCGCCTTCGCCGACATGTCGCACAGCTGCGGCTTGCCCATCACGCAGTAGCGGCACTTGCCGCACATCGCGATCCACGAGACGACGATGGTGTCGCCGATCGCCAGGTCCGTGACGCCTTCGCCGAGCTGGCAGATCGTGCCGGCGGCCTCGTGGCCGAGCACCAGCGGCGGCGGCATGGGGATCGTGCCGTTGGTCGCCGACAGATCGCTGTGACACACGCCGCACGCGCCGATCTTGACCATGACCTCGCCGCGCTTCGGGGGATCCACGGTGACCGTCTCGACGACCACGGGCTTGTTCCACTCGCGGCAGATGACGGCCTTGGCCTGCTGTGACATGACTCTCCTCGCTGGGGGTCGGGCGCGTCGGGAGGGCCGCGCGCCGGGGTGGTGTTCGGATTCGCATCGCCGGTCCGCGCGGGCGGCACCCGCACCGGAGACAAGGGGGATGCTAGGGAAGCCTCGACTCGCGTGTCAAAAATTCGGGGGAACTCGCGTGCCGCGAGCGGCACTGCAAGCAATGTCGATCTCGCCCCCACCCCAACGACGTCGAGCGCAGGTCCTTTGTATCATGCGCGCCTGCCGGCGATGCCGGCGAGGGTTCGATGCCGATCCGCTCGTTCCGTCCCGAAGATGCCGCCCCCCTCGTGGCCCTCGCCCGCGCCAGCGCCCGCGGCGAGACGGACTTCGTGCTGAATCCGCTGTGGGAGCGCCCGGAAGAGCTGTTCGGCGACTTCGCGCGGCACGGGATCGCGCCGGAAACGCACCTGCTGGTCGCCGAGAGCGCCGATGGCGTCGAAGGGGCGGTTGGGTTCCTGCGCCGGCCCGATGCGACGACGGCAGGTCTCGTGTGCCCCATCGTCGCGTCCGAGCGACGCGGCCGCGGCCTGGGCGGCGAGCTGCTGCGGGCCGCGTTGCGGCACGGGCGCGAACCGCTCGGGATCGAGCTGCTATCCGCGGCGATCGGCGTGCGCAACCGCGCCGGCTACGCGCTGCTGACCGCGCTCGGCTTTCGCGCGACGCGCCAGCACTTCCTGCTGCGGCTCGCCGCGCGGCCGGCAAGCTCCCGCCGCGCGCTCGCGACGGGCCTGACGTTCGCCGCCGCAACGCCGGACGACGCCGAGGGCATCGTCGCGCTCTACGAGCGCTGCGGCTTCGCGTTCCGGAACCTCGAGGAAACCCGCGCCGGCGTCGAGCACCCGCTGCGCGACGTCGCGATCGCTCGGCAGGACGTGCAGATCGTCGCCGTCGTCGAGCTCGAAACCCACTGGCCGACGCGCCCGTGGGTCGCGTATGTCGGTGTCGAGGGCGGCCTGCGCGACCGCGGCCTCGGCTCGGCGCTCGTCTCGTGGGCGCTCACGTGCGAGTTCGAACGCGGCGCCCAGTGCGCACTCCTGCTGCTCTCGCCCGGCAACCGAACCGCCGTGCGCGCCTACGAGAAAGTCGGCTTCCGCCGCCACCGCGTCATCGACGTCCTGGAGCGGAGGCTGTGATCCGTCCCGGGGGCTAGTCGTCCGCGTCGGCCTTCCGCGGGGTCCCGAGCGTCACCTTCATGTACCGCACCTCCGGGTTCGCACCGGCCTGCGCGGGCTCCGCGTACGTGACGCTGACGGTGTCGCCCGACGACAGGGCGTCGAACGACACGCCCTTGCGGCCGGTCCGGTCGGTCACCCGGCTCTCCTTGCCGACGTGGAACGTCATCGTCCGCGCGCCGTTGCTCTCGGCGACGGCGACCGTCCCGTTCTCGGCGTCGACCGACGTGATCGTCCCGATCAACTTGCGCTGCTCGGCGGACGCGGCCTCGCCGGCGCCGAGGAGCACGAGGCCCAAGGCGAGTGCCATCGCGACTCGAGTGGTCGTGGGTCGAATGGTCATCTTCGGGTCACCCCGCTGGTCGGCGCATACGGAGGATCCCGCGCGCCACCGCGAGGGTAGGTCGCGAGTCTCGGCAACGCTCATTCGCCGCGACCGGCGCGCGCGATGCGGCGCCCGCGTCCGCGCCAGCCCGCCCGCCGCCCCAGCAGCTCCGCGGCCGCGGCCGCTCCGCCCAGCAGCGCGACCGTCGCGACGGCGTCGGCCGCGCGCTTACGGCCGCCTGGGCGCGGGCGGCGCGGCTCGAC
>CAYOHN010000259.1:0-5469 GCA_964403735.1 uncultured Spirochaetales bacterium
AGCTCAGCATCACCACGCCGTTGAGCACGGCGACGCCCGAGACGGCGATGAAGCCCACCGCGGCCGAGATCGAGAAGGGGATGCCGCGGAGGGCGAGCGTCGCCACGCCACCCACGAGCGCGAGTGGCACGGCGGAGAAGACGAGCGTCGCGTCGCGCGCGTTCCCGAAGCTCGAGAACAGCAGCAGGAAGATCAAGACGAAACAGATCGGCACGACGACCGCCAGCCGCCGTTTGGCGTCCTGGAGCTGCTCGAACTGCCCACCCCACTCGAGCCATGTTCCGGGCGGCAGATCGACCTCGGCCTCGATCCGGGCCTGCGCGTCCTCGACGAACGACGCGATGTCCCGCCCGCGCACGTTGGCCTGCACCACGACCCGTCGCTTGCCATTCTCGCGGCTGACCTGGTTGGGGCCTTCCTCGATCGAGAGCCGCGCGACCGAGTCGAGCGGAACCGTGGCGACGGCGGTGGTCGGGCGCGTCCAGGCCGCATGCGTTCCGACCTCGCCTCGCATCGGCAGCGGAACCGGAAGTCGGGCCAGCGCGGCGAGATCCTGCCGATGGCCGTCGGGCAGGCGCACCACGACGTCGAAGCGCCGGTCGCCCTCGTAGACCTCGCCGGCCGCGCGGCCCCCGACCGCGATGGCGACGACCTCGTGTACGTCCGCGACGTCGAGCCCGAAGCGCCCGGCCAGCGCGCGGTCGACGTCGATCCGCAGCACGGGCGCCCCGGCCACCTGCTCCATGCGCACGTCCCGCGCGCCCTCGATTCCGCGGAGCACGCGCTCGATGCGGCCGGCGGCGAGCGCCAGCTCCTCGAAGTGATCGCCAAACACCTTCACGGCCAGATCGCCCCGTACGCCGGCCAGCAGCTCGTTGAAACGCATCTCGATCGGCTGCGTGAACTCGTAGCTGGCGCCCGGAATCTGCTCCACGATCGACTCGATCTTCGCGCGCACCGTCTCCTTGCGCGCGCCCGGGTCCGGCCACTCCGAGCGCGGGCGCAGGATCACGAAGGTGTCGGAGATGTGGAAGGGCATCGGGTCGACGGCCATCTCGGCCGTCCCCGTGCGAGAGAAGACGACGTCCACCTCGGGTACGTCCGCCAGGCGGCGCTCCACCTCGAGCTGGAGTCGCGTCGCCTGCTCGAGGCCCGTACTGGGGATCCGCACGGGCTGGACGAGGAGATCGAGCTCCGAGAGGGTGGGAGCGAAGACCTGCCCGACGCTCGCGAAGAGCAGGCCCCCCGCGGCCAACGCGGCCGCCGCCGCCCCGAGCACGGCGGCCCGTCGGCGCAGCGCGCCCTCGAGCGCCCGGCGGTAGAGGCCGCGCAGTGGCTCGACGAACCGCTCCGAGGGGTCGCTCTCCGACGGCTGCACGAAGAGCGCGACCATGGCCGGCACGAAGCTGAAGGCGAGCACGAACGCAGCTCCGAGCGCGAAGATGACCGTCAGCGCCATCGGCCGGAACATCTTGCCCTCGACGCCGGTGAGGAAAAGGATCGGCACGTAGACCACGATGATGATGGCGCCGCCGACGCTCGCGGCGCCCAGTACCTGCGAGCTCGCCCGCCGCACCACCTCGAGTCGCTCGCCGAGCGCGAGCGCCCGCCCCAGCTGCCGACGGCGTTCGCGCAGCAGTCGCAGGCAGTTCTCCACCACGATGACCGAGCTGTCGACGACCAGCCCGAAGTCGATCGCGCCCAGGCTCATCAGGTTGCCGCTGATCCCCGCCCGGTGCATGCCGATCGCCGCCAGCAGCATCGAGAGCGGAATCGCGAGCGCGGTGATCAGCGCCGCGCGCAGGTTCCCGAGAAGCACGAAGAGCACCACCGTCACCAGCAGCGCCCCCTCGACGAGATTGCGCTCGACGGTGGCGATCGTGGCGTCGACCAGCACGGAGCGATCGAGCACGACACGCGTGCGCACGTCGGGCGGCAGCGTGCGGTCGACCGCTTCGAGACGCTCGACGACCGCCCGCGCCACCCGGCGACTGTTCTCGCCGATCAGCATGAAGGCGGTGCCGACGACCGCCTCGTACCCGTTCTCGCTGGCGCTGCCGGTCCGGATCTCGCGCCCGATCACCACCCGGGCGACGTCGCGCACGCGGATCAACGCATCCCCGTGTACCGCCACGATCACCTCGGCCAGCTCCTCGAGCGAGCGGATCCGGCCGTCGCCACGGACCACGACCGCTTCGCCGCGGCGCTCGAGGTAGCCGGCGCCCGTGGCGAGGTTGTTGCGCTCGAGCGCCTCGACGAGATCGCGCATCGTGAGCCCGCGAGCGGCGAGCTGCATCGGGTCTGGCTGCACGTGGTACTGCTTGCGGTAGCCGCCGATGGCGTCGACCCCGGCGACGCCGGGAGCACCCTGCACCTGGGGTCGGATGATCCAGTCCTGCACCGTGCGCAGGTAGGCCGCCTGCTCCTGCTCGGTCCGGAGCCGCTCCCCTTCCGGTGTGCGATAGGCACCGTCGGGCTGCCAGCCCGGCTCGCCCGGGATCCGCGGCGCGTCCTCGCCGCCCGGATGCGCGTACTCCACCGTCCACATCGCCACCTCGCCGAGGCCGGTCGTGATCGGCCCGAGCTGAGCGTCGGCCGTCGCCGGCAGCCGATCGCGCAGGGAGGCCAGACGCTCGGCCACCTGCTGGCGCGCGAAGTAGAGATCCACGTCGTCGTGGAAGATGGCGGTCACCTGCGAGAAGCCGTTGCGCGCGAACGACCGCGTATGGTCGAGCCCGGGCACACCGGCGAGCTCGGTCTCGATCACGAAGGTGACCTGGCGCTCCATCTCCGTCGGCGAGAGCGACGGGTCGACCGTGTTGACGACGACCTGTCGGTTGGTGATGTCGGGGACGGCGTCGATCGGCAGGTCCAGGAGTGCTCGCAGGCCGAGCAGCGCCAGCGCCACGCTGGCCAGCACCACGAAGCCGCGATGATCGATCGAGAAACGAAGCGCGCGTTCCAGCATGGGGCGACCTCCGGGTCAGTGGTGATGTCCGCCGGCCTCGCCCTTTTCGGCCTCGGCTTTCAGCAGGAATGTGCCGACGTGCGCCACCGACTCGCCCGGCTCGAGCCCGGCCACCACCTCCGTTTGGGTTCGGCCGATGCGACCGAGGCCCACGCTGCGGACCTCGACCTCCTCGCCGGAGCGGACGAAGACCACGGATCGACCGTCGATCGTCTGGACCGCGTCGTTGGGTACCCGCATCGCGACCTCGACCGGGTCCAGGATCGTGCCCATGACGAAGAGACCCGGGCGCCAACGTCCTTCCGTGTTGTCGAGGACCACGCGCGCCGAGCCGGCGCGCGTATGGGGATCGACTCGGGGCGACAGGTAGTCGATCGTCCCCTCGATCTCGGGGATCCCGGGCGCGGCGATGCGCACCGCCTGGCCGACGCGCACGCGCTCGGCGTCCCGTGGATAGATCGCCAGGACGGCCCAGACCTCGGCCAGGTTTCCGACCACGAACCCGGGCCGGTCGGGTCCGATGGACTCTCCCGGCGCGGCGCGCTGCTCCAGGACGGTTCCCGTGAGACCGCTGCGGATCTCGAAGGAGGCGAGGCGATCGCTCTCGACGATCGCCAGCACGTCTCCGCGCTTCACCGGATCGCCCACCCCGCGCGCGACCGAGATGACCACGCCGGGAAAGCGCGCGCCGACCGCGGCCACCTGGCCCGGGTCCGGCCGGATCTCGCCGGGCGCGTCGAAGCCGAGGTCGAGCAACCCCGGACCCGCCGGCACGAAGCGGACCCCGAAGCGCTCGAGCGCCTCGGCGGAGAAGTCGAGGCTCCGACGCACGACGGTGTGGGCGTCGTCCTCCGAGGTCTCGGGGTGCTCCGAGTGCCCCGAGTGCTCCGAACGCTCCGAGTGCTCGTGACCGTCCGCGGCCGCTCTCTCCGCCCCCGCGTCCGCCCCGGTCTCCGCCCCCGCTCCGGCTCCCCTCGTGACCGCCGCCCCCGCCGTCCCGTCGCTCGCGTTGCCGCCGCCGGCGGGGAGCACGAACATCACGAACAGCACGAGGGTCGCGAAGATCGCGAACATCCCGAGTAGAGCCATCGCGCGCTGCCTGCCTCTCATGGCTGAACCACCTCCGTCATTCGGTTTCGCTCGTCGAGCGCGATCCCCGTCAGCCGCTCCAGCTCGGAGGCGGCCACGCGGTAGCCGAGCAGCGCATCGATCTCTCGCAGCCGAAGCTCGAAGAAGCGGCGCTGTGCATCCAGAACGTCGAGGCTCCGGAAGAGTCCCTGGTCGTAGCCGTCGCGGACGCCCTCGAAGGCCTGCTGCGCGCTCGGCAGGATCGAATCGCGGAGCTCCCCGAGCTCCTCTCGACGCGCGGCCAGCTCCTGATGGCGGCGCTCGAGCGCGGCCCCGAGCGCGCTCTCGACCGCGCGCCGCTGCGCGCGCGCCTTGTTCATGTCCGCGCGGGCGGCCGCCCGGCTGCCTGCGTTGCGGTCGAAGATCGGCAGCGGCAGCGACAGCGAGGCGACGAAGGACGTCTCGTCGACGCCCTGGTTCCGACGGACCCCGGCGCCCACGGTCACGTCGGGGACGCGCCGCGCATCCTCGAGCGCGACGACCGCCTGGCGCCGCTCGATCTCACGATCCCAGCGCTTCAGGGCGGGGCTTCGAGCGAGACCTTCGCGAAGGGTCTCGATGTTATGCAGATCCTCCCGCGCCTCCAGACTCCCCGCGACCCGCTCGATCTCCTGCGCTCTGCCGCCCCAGGTCGCGGCCAGGTCCGCGCGCGCCGCCGCAAGCGCCCGTCGCGCGACGGCGAGGTCGGCGCGCAGCGCAGCCACCTCCAGCTCGGCCCGCATGCGCTCCGTCGGCGGGATCGCTCCAGCCGAGGTCAGCCGCGCTACGGCCGCCACCGATTCCTCGGCCAGCTCGAGCAGATCCGTCCTGAGACGGAGTCGCTCCTGGGCAGCGAGCACCTCGGCAAAGGTGCGGGCGACCGTGCTCGAGACCCGGAGCCGCTCCGCCTCAAGCTCCCAGGTAGCTACCTCCGTCGCCCTCTCCGCCGCACGCGCCCGCTTCGGTCGCTTGCCCGCGGTCTCGAGCCGCTGCGCCAGCAGCAGCGTACTCTCGCCGTCGTCGGTGCCGCGGAGAATGCCGATGTCTCCGAAGTCCTCGACCTGGGCCCTGAGCTCCGGATTCGGCCACAGGTCGGCCTGCTCCGCGCGCCCCTCCCGCCGCCGCACCTCCCAGGACGACGCGGCGAGTAGCGGACTCTGCGCGAGTGCCCGCGCCAGGGCGTCGCGCAGCGTCACGATCCGGCTCGCCGCCGGCGTGGTTGCCGTCGGGTCGGCGGCCGGAACCTCGGCCCCCTCCCGCTCCTCGGAAAGAACAGGGGCGGGCGCGCGCTCGCGGTCTCGTGCCGTGCGTGCCGTGCGTTCCGCCCTTGCCGTCCGAGTCGTGCGTGTCGTTCTAGCGGTGCGTGCCGTTCGAGTGGTCCGAGTCGCGGGCGA